>NZ_JBSFJL010000022.1:0-115527 GCF_053598035.1 Streptomyces sp. NPDC001204
ACTCAACGCCGCCCTGCTCACCGTGCGCATCCGCTGCGAGAACCGGGCGCTCGCCGCCGCGACCACGCCGGCGTCGGCATGATCGACGTACTGGTGGCCGGCGGCGGACCCGCCGGACTGGCCGCGGCCATCCACGCAGCGCTCGCCGGCCTGGAGGCCGTCGTCGTTGAACCCCGGACCGCGCCCGTGGACAAGGCCTGTGGAGAAGGAGTCATGCCCGGCGGTGTCGCCGCGCTGCGAACACTGGGCGTCGAGATCACCGGCCGCGAACTGCGCGGCATCCGCTACGTGGAGGGCACCACCCGCGCCGAAGCGTCATTCCGCGGCCGGAGTGGGCGGGGAATCCGCCGTACAACGCTGCACTCCGCACTGCACCAGCGCGCGCTCAGCCTCGGCGTGCGCATGCTGCCGGGCAAGGTCGGCGAGGTACACCAGAGCGCAGACACGGTCACCGCCGCTGGAACCACGGCCCGTTGGCTGATCGCCGCCGACGGCCTGCACTCCCCGGTGCGCCGCAGCCTGGGGCTGGAACTGCCGGGCCGCCCCCATGGCCGCTACGGACTTCGCCGGCACTACCGCGCCGAGCCGTGGACGGACTTCGTGGAGGTCCACTGGGCCCGGCACGGCGAGGCCTATGTGACACCGGTCGACGACGACCTGGTGGGCGTCGCGGTCCTCAGCCGCAACCGTCGCGGCTACGACGAGCACCTGGCCGGCTTCCCGACCCTCACCGCGTCGCTGCGCGGCTCGGTCGCGACGGAGGTACGCGGAGCCGGACCACTGCGGCAGCGGGTGCGGCGCAGAACCGCCGGCCGTGTCCTGCTCGTCGGCGACGCCGCAGGCTACCTGGATGCCCTCACCGGCGAGGGCATCGCCCTCGCACTGGCCACGGCCGGGGCCGCCGTCCGCTGCCTGGCCGCCGGGCGACCGGACGAGTATGAGCGTGCCTGGGTGCGGCTGACTCGGCGCCACCGGCTGCTCACCAGGGCCCTGCTGGCCGCAGGCGGCCGTCCCAGCACCGCCCGCCTCATCGTGCCGGCAGCGTCCCGGATGCCTTCGGTGTTCTCAGCCGCGGTCCACGCACTGCAGTAGTGGCCCGGCCTTATTTACCCCGAAAGCGAACGAAGCCAACCGTACGTGCTTTCCGCGCCAGCGGAGGTTGGTCTGGGGGCGAGGTGGGCGCCGAGTCTCCTGAGCTGGTTCTCTCCGCGCTGGTGAAGCTGGTGAACGCCACCTTCGCTGCCCGGGACGAGATGTGGTGGGGCAGCGGCACGGCGTGCGTCTCCGCCAGCGGCAAGTTCGACTTCTGGTCCTCGAACCTGATGGCCGAGTGACACCAGCGCTACCGCGGCCCGGGTGTGGTGATCTACTGGCACGTCGAGTGGAAGTCGGTGGGCATCGGGCCTTGACCCAAGGCCGGGCAGTGAAAGGGCCGACGGCACCACGGCGCTGAACCGGTGCCTCGGCGGACGGAAGCCGGCGGTGCGCCGCCGTAACGACTGCCGCACCCTGGACGGTCGCGGCCCCATGTGAGCTGCATCACGGCCCGAGGTCGGTTACGTTGATTAAGCACCTGGTCAGAGGGGGTAACAAGCCGTAACCCACCGGGGACGTTCCATGACCGGCCTGACCGTCATCCTGCTGCTCGTGGTCCTGGCCACAGCCGTGACGACCGGCGCTCGGCGCTGGCGTATGCCCGCCCCTTCGCTCCTGGTGGTTGCCGGTCTGATCGTTGGGTTGATGCCCTGGGTCCCCGGGGTCCGCCTGCCGCCGCACGTGATCAGTGTGTTGGTGCTGCCGCCACTACTCTTCGCCTCGGCCGGGGAAATCTCTGTCCGTGACCTGCGCACCGTGTGGCGGCCTGTGACCGGCTTGGTCTTCGGCCTGGTTCTCGCCTCAGCCATCGCTGTCGGGTACGTCGCGCGAGCGATCACACCGCTCACCACGGCGTCCGCGTTCATCCTCGGATCTGTCCTGGCCAGCACCGACCCCGTGGCGGTCTCCGCGCTCGGTCGGCGCCTTTCCCTCCCACCCCGTGTGCAGGTGATGGTGCAGGCGGAAAGCCTGTTCAACGATGCCACGTCCCTGGTCCTGTACAAGGTCGCCGTGGCCACCGCGGTTTCCAGCAGCGCCATCACCGTGTCTGGAACCGTCGGACAGTTTCTGATCCTTGCGGGCGGAGGAGCCCTCATCGGCGCGGCTGTCGCCGCAGTGGTGACTCTCATCCGCAGACGGACCGAGGACCCCATGTTGGAGACCGTGATCGCATTGGTCACGCCGTACGCCTCGTACGTCATCGCGGACGATTCGCACACCTCCGGAGTGACTGCCGTCATTGTGTCCGGGGTCGTCCTCGGCAGCGCCGGCCACAAACTCAGCAGCGCCCCCAACCGCCTCCAGGTCCACGCCGTCTACGACACCGTGACCTTCCTGCTGGAGAGCGTCGTCTTCGCTCTCATCGGCCTCGAACTCCCCTCTCTCGTCCGTCAGCTCGCGCACGACGAGCACGGCTGGCCGCTGTGGGTCCCGGTGATCGTCTTCACTCTGCTCACGATCCGCCTGCTGTGGATCTTCCCGCTCTCTGCCCTGATCCAATACCGGCACAGAGAGGGCGACAGTCGCCTCTCCTGGCGCGTTCCGGCCGTCCTGTCCTGGGCAGGCACCCGAGGCGTCATGCCGCTGGCCGCCGCACTCTCCATCCCCCTGACCACCCACACAGGGGCGCCGCTGCCGCACCGGGCCCTCATCCTCATGCTCACCACCGGAACCGTCGCGCTCACCCTCATCTTCCAGGGATTCACCCTCGCCCCTGTCGTACGCCTCTCCGGCATCGCTCTGGAGCCGGAGCACTCCGTGCGCGAGGAGGTCCGGACCCGCCGACACATTGCGAAGGCCGCTCTCGAAGAGCTCAAACAGCTTGGCGATCTGGATCAGCTCGCGGATCTGGGTGCCGCCGCCGAGACCGCCTTGAAACAGGCCCGTCGCCAATTGGAGGCGCGCATCCACCAGGCCGAAGATGCCCACTACAGCGACCCCGACGCCCGTCCTGCCGACGCCTACCGCGAGATACGTCGGACACTCATCGCAATCGAAGCGGCCGAGCTCCAGCGCCTCTACGAAGCGAACAAGATCAGCAATGCCACCCGGCGCCGGATCCAGCGGGAACTCGACCTCGAAGAAGCCAGCCTCCGCGCCCGCGGCTGACCAGCAGCCCCGGTAATCCCTAGCTACTGCTCTGACCGGGGACGTTCGCCGGAACGGCTGTGGTCGGCCCCGGACGGCTCCCCCAGAGTGGATCAAGCCTGCCGATCACGCCCGGCGAAGTGCCAAGCCCGACCCGGTGCGCGTTCCTCTCGTCGCTCCGCCAAGCGTGAGAGCATGCCCGACAACATTCGCCGAGTTGTTCGATCACGAGGCGAGGGCTGGTCTGCCGCCCCAGCGGATGCCCAGGGGCGCGCCGAGGGGCCAGCAGACGGCGTAGACGTACCGCAGTCCGGTCATGGTGCCTCTTTACGGGCACGGTCCTGGTCCACGCGGCCCCGCTCCAGGCGGTCCGGCTCCCGTCGGCCGCGGTCCAGCTCCAGTTCCTCCAGCCGCGCCAGCCGCTCGCGCAGCTCCGCGTTCTCCCGGGCGAGTTCGTCGCGACGGGCGCGGGACGAGAGCGCCGGGTCGCTCTCCCACCAGTCGATACCCATCTCCTTGGCCTTGTCGACCGAGGCGATGACGAGCCGGAGTTTGACGGTGAGCAGTTCGATGTCGAGCAGGTTGATGCGGATGTCGCCCGCGATGACGATGCCCTTGTCGAGCACGCGCTCGAGAATGTCGGCGAGGTTGGCCCCGCTGCTCGGGCCGTACGGTTCGGGCAGTCGGCTGGGCGTCGTCATCGGCGGCCCCCGCCCTCGGCGTACTCGGGCTCTTCCTCTTCCTCGGCCTCCTCCTCCCCCTCAGGCTCTTCCTCCCCCTCGGGCTCTTCCTCCTCCTCAGGCTCCTCTTCGGGCTCTTCCTCCTCCTCAGGCTCCTCTTCGGGCTCTTCCTCTCCCTCGGGCTCCTCTTCGGGCTCTTCCTCCTCCTCAGGCTCTTCCTCCTCGGCGTAAGGGCCCTCCTCCTCTTCGGGCTCCCCCTCCGTGCCCTCGGCGGCCTCCCGCTCCTCCTCCTCGACCGCGTCCTCGTGGCTGCGGACGACCTCGCCGTCGCGGATCTCGCCGCGCCAGCCCTCGTCGGCCTCTGCCTTGAGGGTGATGAAGCGGACGTAGTTCTTCAGGTCCAGCCGGGCGCGGCGGCCCTGGGCCCGCCAGATGTTCCCGGTCTTCTCGAACAGGCCGCTCGGGTAGTACTCCATGACCAGCAGGACTCGGGTGAGGTTCTCCTCCAGCCGGTGGAAGGAGACGACGCCCTTCGTGGTGCCCTTCGCGCCCTCCGACGTCCACTGGATGCGGTAGTCGGGCACCTGCTCGATGGTGTGGGCCTTCCAGCTTCGGCTGGACCAGAACACCTTCAGCTGCCAGTCGGAGTGGGTGTCGTCGGCGCGGCTCGCGCTCTTGACGCCCTTGGCGAAGGTGCTGAAGTCCTGGAACTGGGTCCACTGGTCGTAGGCGGTGCGCAGCGGCACGCCGACGTCGACGGACTCGATGATGACGATGGGCTTGTTGCCCCCGCCGCGCTTGCGCTTGCCCTTGCCGCCCCCGAGGCTCTTCAGCGCGCCCATGACGCTCTCCTTGGCACGGGAGGCGCCCAGCTCCAGGGCCGAGCGCAGCGGGCCCTTGCCCTCGGCGAGCTTGCGGCCGGTGTCGAGGGCGAGCTTGGCGAAGCCGGGGCTGTTGCCCTCGGCGATGTCGGTCAGCTTGCCGGTGGTCTCGCCGAGCTTGTGGCCGAAGCCGGCCAGCAGCCGTTCGGCCTGGGCTGCGAGGTAGTCCTGTGCTTCGGCCTTGAGCCGGTCGGCGGCCTCGCTGTGGGCGAGGTCGGTCAAGGGGTTGTTCTTCGTCGCGCCGCCCGCCGCCCTGTCGGCGGTGGAGGTCACGGATCCCAGAGCCTCGGTCATCGGTCACCATCACCCTTCGGCCGCCGGGAGCGGGCAGCGCGGGTCGCGTCGCCGGCCGCGGCCGTCTTCTTCGCGGCCGGGCGCCCGGCCGCCGTCTTCTTCGCCGCCGCTTTCTTGGCGGGGGCCTTCTTCGCGGGGGGCCTCTTCTTGGCCGGTGTGTCCGCCGACACCTTCTCTGCGGTCTTCTTCCCGGGCGCCTTCTTGGCGGGTGCCTTCCTCGCGGGGGGCCTCTCCTGGGCCGCTTCCTTCCGGGCCGGTTCGCCCCGGTCTGCGGCCTCGCCCGCGGGCTCGGTCTCCTCCTCGGCCTCGCGGCCCTCCCGCTCCTCGTACTCGTCCGGGTACGCGTCCTCCCCCTCGGCCTCCTCCCCGCCGGGCTGTGGCACGACGCCGGCGAGCTCGTCGCGGACCTGCGCGGTCCGCCCGTGCAGCCGGTCGGCGAGCGCGTTCATCTGCCGTTCGACCATGGCCCCTGAGGCCGCCTTGCCCACGCCCCGCAGTTCCTCGCGCAGTTGATCCCCGATCTCCTTGAACTGCGGGTTGTTCACCATCTGCTGGTTGACCAGCTCCGCGATTCCGCGCGGGCCGAGGTTCAGCTTCTTGCCCGCCACCATGCTGCCCACGGCGAGGGCGAGTTTCGCTTTCTTCGTCCGTCCCAGGAGATATCCGGTCCCTACCGCGAGGCCGAGTGCCACTCGATTCATCGTGCTGTCCCCTCACCTGTCCCCGCGCCCCCGCGCATGCCGATCTCCAGCCGGTCCAGGAGCTCGTCCTCCCGGCGGTCGTATTCCTCCTCGGTTATCTCGCCCGCTTCCAACTTCTCTTCCAGTCGCGCCAGTTCGGCCCGTACCGTGGCCGGGTCGTAGTAGATGCGCTCGGCTTCGCGCAGTACCTGCCTGACTGCCCACGCACTGCCGCGCGCCGGAGCGAACGGCAGCAGCAGCACCTCGGAGATGAGACCCATGGCGTCACTCCGCTCCCGCGTCGGCCCCCGCCGTGGTGCTCGCGGGCTCGGCGGGGCCGGGCTCGACGAAGCTGTACGGCGGCAGCGGGCCGTTGACGCGCAGATCGAGGTGGGGCAGGTCTTTGCGGGCCTCTTCGACGGCGGCCAGGAACTCGTCTGCCGAGCACCGGTCCACCAGGAACGACGCGTTGACCAGCCAGCCGGTGGAGGGCGGGCCGTCGCTGACCGCGGCGGCCCGCGGCTCAAGGGCGTGCACGATCTCGCGGGCGTCGTCGGCCTCGCGGGCCTGTACGGCGGCCGCGACCAGCTCACCGAGCCGGAGCTTGTCTTCGTAACCTCCGCCGCCGGAGCGCCGGTTGGCCTCCGCCAGGGACCGGATCTCGGGGTTCTCGGCCATCACGCGGTGCAGCACCGCCTCCTCGACGTGACTGCCCTTGACGTTGTACTCGACCTTGCCGTCCAGCGCCCGAAGGCGCTCCTTGTAGTGCTCGGCGCGCTCGGTGAGCACGCCGGTGACGGTGTCGTCGTCCGGGGAGACACTGCCGAACCGCATCGGCAGCACGCAGCCGCCCGCGCCGGCCTCGCTGAGCACGCTCTGGTGGGCGAGCAGGTCCCGCCGTTTGGGGCGCAGCCCCTCGGGCGCGTCGCTGACGACCGCCGCCAGCTCGCCCGCCTTGAGGATGCGTATCCCGCGCGGCGGATCGCCTACACCGCCCATGCCCTCCGGCAGCGAGGGGTGCGTGGCGGCCGTGATCCCGTAGACGTACGTGCTCACTCCTGCTCCTCCCTCCGGCGCGCCGACGTAGGCTTGCGGGCCCGCGGCCGGGTCTCGTCCGAGTGCTCCTCACGGGCCTGCTTAAAGGCGTCGGAGACGGTCTCCGCGGCGCCGGACAGCGCGCCCTTGGCCTTGCCGCGCGCACCGGACTCGGTGACCTCGCCGACGAGGTCGGGCAGGCCCGGGGTCCTGTGCGGACCGGCCTCCAGATCGAGCCGGTTGCACGCCTCCGCGAAGCGCAGGTAGGTGTCCACGCTGGCGACGACGACACGCACGTCGATCTTCAGGATCTCGATGCCTACCAGGGAAACCCTCACGAACGCGTCGATCACCAGCCCCCTGTCGAGGACGAGTTCCAGTACGTCGTAGAGGCCGCTGCTGCCGCCTCCGCCACCGGACGTCTGTGCCGGAACAACGGTCATGCCAACCGCGCCTCCTTGTCTGTGTGTGGGACTGTGATTGCGAGCGGGCGGCCTAGTGGCCGCCGGGCCGGTGTGCGTCGGCGCGTCCGCGTTCGTAGCGGCGCAGGCGCCGGTAACCGGTGAGCTGCCCCTGCGGATCGAGTTCGACCAGGTAGCTCGCCATCAGGCTCATGGTGTCGGGCACTCGAACGAGTTCGAGGACCTCGACCTCCAGCGACCAGCCGTCCTCCGTCTGCCCGAACGACGTGACGGACTCGGCGGTCAGGCCGGTCAGCTCGGCGAACTGGGCGCGCGCCTCGCGCAGCACCTGCATCGGGCTCGGCCGGTGGCCCATCGTGCTGTTGTTGTAGCCAGTGCGTGACTCCTTCGATTTTGTTACTTTTGCGAATTCTGTGACCCTGATGCGTTATATGCGTTCGACATGGCCACCTCCTTTTTTCGGGTGGCCGCAGGTTGCTAGGCCAAACCTCCGCGGGCGCGCCTGAGGGCCGGGTCGGCGAGCTGGTCCCGGGAGACGGGGACGGCGACGGGCGCACCGGGGCGGGCCCGTACGGTGAAGGGGGCGGCCGCGGTCTGGGCGTAGCCGTTGCGCTGTACGTCCAGGTAGAGGCGGTCACCGCGGTCCTTCTTGCGGACGGCTGTGGTGAGCCGGTCGGGGGGTGGGGGGCTGGCAATCGTCCAGCTCGACTACGCCGCCCGCAACTGGACCCCGGGCCGCTGGGGCGGCCAGCGCGAGCAACTGGTCGACGCCATCGCGGAGAGCTGGACGGGCCTACTGAGCAGGGAGCTGACCGTGACCGACGACAGGCTCTGAGCTGGCCCGCCGCCAGGCGGTCTCCAGCGCGCGGGCCGCCGCGTTGAGTGTGGTGCCCAGCGGCCGCAGCACGTGCGGGTCGTACCGCACGCTCGGCATGGAGACCTCACCCGACCGGGCTCATGTGCCGACCCCATAGGTCCGGCGCCGCCGACGTCTGTCCCGTACTGCCGTGCCGCCCTCACCGCACCGCCGCTTCCGCGCCGTCCGGCGGGCGCCCGAAAAGCCGCCCTTGCACACTGCAAGGGCGGGTACTCGCGGTGGATGACGGCGACAGGGCCGCCGTCCGCACGGCCCAGGACGTCCTGCACGGTCCAGGAAGGCGGTTGCCCCCGATGCCCCGGATGAGTGGCACATCCCCCCTCGACGCCTCCGCGGTGGACGTGGCCGGCCTGGAGGCGGCGCTGCGCGAGGCCGTGGACGGGGAGGTACGGTTCGACGCCGGGAGCCGAGGCGCGTACGCCACGGACGGTTCCAACTACCGGCAGGTGCCGATCGGAGTCGTCGTCCCGCGCACCGTGGAGGCCGGGGCAGAGGCCGTGCGGGTGTGCGCCCGGTTCGGCGCGCCGGGGCTGTCCCGCGGTGGCGGCACCAGCCTGGCGGGACAGACGACGAACACCGCCGTGGTGATCGACTGGACCAAGTACTGCCAGGCCCTGATCTCCGTCGATCCCGACGCGCGCACCTGCGTGGTCGAACCGGGCATCGTCCTCGACGCACTCAACCAGCGGCTGTCCGACCACACACTGCAGTTCGGGCCGAAGCCCTCCACCCACAGCCACTGCGCGTTGGGCGGCATGATCGGCAACAACTCGTGCGGCGCGTCCGCGCAGGCGTACGGCAAGACCGTCGACAACGTACGCCGGCTGGAAGTCCCCCACGACGCACGAGACGACGTACGGGTACTCTCAGGCGTCCTGCACGGCTCGCTCGACGCCGCCGAGCAACTGGGCCTCCCCTTGCCACTGTTGACCTGCCCGCCCCGCCAGGACTACAAGCCTTACGTCCCCAAGACTCCCTGCGCCTACCGCAATCCCGGCCGCCTGGCGGCGGGCGGGCCACTAGTGCAGGGGATGAAGGTCGCCATCACCGGGGACACCCAGATCTCCCGCGAGGAATTGGTCGCCCGCTCGGTGGCGGCCGGGCTGAACATGATGACCTCGGTCAGCGGCCAGACCAGCGTCGTCGTCACCAACGATCCCGGCGCCGCATCCGGCAAACTGCGTCGTGCCACGGCCGAGGGCGTCCCCCTCGTGGACGAGCCGACCTACCTGCGGCTGCTGGAGAATGTGCAGCCCGGTCAGGCCAAGGGCACCGCCCGCATCGGCACCGCCGGGCAACGCCGCACGGCCGAGACACCTGGGAACGCTACGACTGCACAGGCCACGCCCGCGCCGAACGTCCCCGCCCAGCGCACCACTGCACCGACCACACCCACTGCCGGCGCAGACCGGTCGCTGGCCGGGCGACGGGTCCTGGTCCTGGGAGGCACCCACCAGGAGGCCGCGGCGGCACGCGCTCGCGTTGTCGATCTCGGTGCCTCCGCAGCGGTCAACCTCTCGGCCAGAGTGACCGACATCGTGGTGCTGCCAGGCGGCGAATCGGACCGGCGCATGAGCCGCATCGCCTCCCTCGGACTGCGTGTGCACGACGCCGACTGGCTCCTCGCACCCGCCCCTGCCCCGATACCCGCGCCGGCACAGAGCACGGCCGGGAACCAGCCGGACACGGCAGACGTACTGGTCCGAGGCGCCGTCATCGACCTGCCCGACGCCGACACAGCCTGGACGGTGGCCGCCGCGTGGGGTCAGCACACCACCTGCGAGGTGGACGTCGTCGCTTTCGCACTCGACGCGCATGAGCAGGTAGCAGGAGATGAGGACTTCGTCTTCTACGGCGCACCCGAGCATCCGGACGGCACCGTACGGCTCGCTACGGACGGCCCCACGGAACAGGCCGTCACCGCTGACCTGGAGCGACTGCCCCTGGAGGTCCACCGGGTCGTCATCGCCGCCGCGATCGACGGCACTGCTACGTTCTCCGACATCGGCGCCATCGAGATCACCGCCACCGGCGGGATCGGCGCGGCCCCGACCGCCCGGGCCACCCTCGACGCTGCCACCACCGAGCGCACCATGATCCTCGCCGAGATCTACCGCCGAGGCGACGGCTGGCGGCTGCGTGCCGTCGGGCAGGGCTACGACCACGGTCTAGCCGACCTGGCCCGCGGCTACGGCGTTGACGTCGCCGAGTGACCCAGGAGGCACCCGAACGCCTACCGGTGCTGCTCGGCCCGTGCGGCGTGCCTTCGGCCGTGCGGGTGCAAGGCTCACGTCAGGGCGAAGCCGAGAGGTTCGCGGGGCTCGTAGTGGGGGGTGATGTCGCGTACCAGGCCGCCGGCGGTCAGACCGAGGCGGGTGGCGCGGTTGAAGTCGAGGCCGTCGAGGTGAGCTCAGACGATGTCGAGGCTGAAGGAGCATTCGAAGGCGTAGATCCCGCGGGTGGAGCCGGCCAGGGTGCGCCAGATGGTGGTCGAGACGTTGGGGTGGGCCGGGGCCGGGGTGCCGAAGGGCTGGGCGGCGTTGTGCATGACGTTGAGCAGGACGGCGTACGCGCGGGTGGGAAGCGCTGGAGGTAGTAACCGGCGAGGGCGAACCGGTCGGCTGCCCCGGTCGGGCCCGGCAGCGGTTCCTCGCCACCGAACCCGCTCCGGTGCATCGTCGCGTCCGAACTTCCGTCCATCGGCGCCGATTTGGTGCTATTGGGGCGCTTAGGCGTGCTAGGCAGCGACCGCCTGGGTGGGGCACGATCGCTCATCGGGGGGGTGCATGGACACGGAGTCAGCAAGATCTGCGAAAGGCAAGGCAGACGAAGCTTGGTCGCTGCTGAAGGTGCCGACGGTGCCGCTGTACGGGGTGAATGGCCACCATCCGGCCGGCCATGGCATAGGCGGAATGACCGAGCCCACCCGATTACTGTGCGCGGTCGCGCACCTGCGGCCGGACAGAGCCGAGGAGTTCGCCGAGAAGCTCGGAAAGTGGCGGCGGAAGAAGGCAAAGCAGCTCGGCGACAGACTCACCCCCAAGAAGGTGCGCGAGCGGCGCCTGGAGCAGGCCGCGAAGCGGGCCATCGCTGGTGAGCAAGACAAGCTGAAGAAGCTGTTGGACGACGAGGAGGAGCCGACCGCGCCCAGTCAGCCACGGGTACTGGTTGGCCACGAGTACGCGCGATGGGTGCGCTGCCGGATCGCGGCCGGAGGGCGGCCGGTGCCGTCGCAGGGCTTCGACCTGGAGCCCGTACTGAACGCGTGCGCGCAGGTTCAACGCCTGCTGTGGCTGCGTCGTGCTCTCACTGTCCTGGCCTGTGCGGCGGGCGGGCTGTGGGTGCTGACACCGCTCGCCTACCTGGCGCCGCTGGTGGTCCTGATCGGGCTGTGGGCGGCCTTCTATATGGATCGGGTGCTCGCCCAGAGGCAGCTACGCGCGGTGATTGGCGCCGACGCTGGTGAGACGTGGGGTGCCGATGTGCCCCGTCGGTTCCGACGGGCGGTGGAGCGGATCCGGGACACGTCGTATGGGGAGGTCGTGCCGTATCAGAACCAGGTCCGTGCCTCGGGAGCGAAGTACCACTTCGTCGGGGCCGGCAAGGTCTGGTTCGAGACCCAGATCGGTATTGACGTGACGCCGGCCAAGCCGAGGGACGAGGACGACGGCCAGGGCTCTGAAGACGGAAAGAGCCCTTTACGGGCTCTACCCGGTGTGGAGGAACTGTTGGCCGGGTCCCGCCCTGGTGAGGGGGTAGTCCGGTTCACCCCGGACGACCTGCACGCGCATGTAGCCCGTGAACTGCAGCGTCCCATAAAGCCACTGCCGGACTACCACCCCGACAGCCAGCAGGAGGTGTTCGGTGTCGCGGCTATCGCGGCTGACCGCTGGGAGGCGCTGACGCCCGAATGGTGGGAGGGGCTGGTCACACTGGCCCGGGAAGGCGTAATGGCAGCGAACGCGCAACGTGCGCCGAAGGTCGCCCGACGTTTTCTGTGCGTGCGGATGACCTCTTGGGACGGCGAACTGGTGGCCTCGATCTTCGTGGGCTTCGCCTACGAGAACCACTACCTGCGGGTCGTCGTCCGCCCCCACGTTGTCAACCCGGTCCACCCCGTTGTACGCGAGGCGGAGAGGAAGGCGGCAGGCGCCGGGTGGGCATGGCGGCGGCGCACGGCGTACCTCGCCGCCGTGGACACGGGCTGGTTCGTGGTCCGGCTCTTCAAGCGAGCCAAGAACAGCGAGCTGCGGCCCGCCCAGGACCCCGGTAATGGGCCGGTGAGCCTGCGCGAGGTCTACTCGACCCGATACATGGACGACATGCTTCAGTACGACGACGCCCGCCGCTACATCGAGATGATGCAGGGCCGCGTCCTCGCTGCGGTCGAGGGCTTCCTCGTCGAGCACAACGTGGACACCGGCGAGTACAGGAAACGAATCACGGTCGTCCTCAACAGCGGCATCATCAACACCGGTGAAATGAGCAACGTGCAGAACCAGCCGGGGGCCGTGGGCTCTCATCAGAAGGCAGGAGGGGCAGTGTGATGTTCGGTCGCAGGCAACAGCCGGGTGGCACCAACACAGGCATTCAGAACAGCGGATCCATGCAGAACGTGCAGAACCAGCCGGGGGCCTTCCACTCGACCCAGAGCCAGGACAACTCCGGTCTCGGTCGGGAGGAGTTACAAGGCATCACCGAGCTCCTGGTGCGGATCCGGCAGGGCATGGAGCGTGAACGGGACCAAGTCGAGGACTACGAGCTGTGCGTCGGCTTCCTGGACACGGTAGCCGAGCAAACGCTGGACAACCCCGAGGGGCGGGCCGTGGCCAGAGGGCTGTTGGAGAAGATCCAGCAGAAGTGCGGAGGCGTGCCCGGCCTTGTGTCCCTCATCGCGTCCACACTCTCGGCGGTCTCCGCGCTCGCCTAACGAACGCCCCCGGTAGAGGTGGGGAGGGGTCGCCCTCGTCGCCAGTCGTGCGTGGGCAGCGTGTCGGCGAGGGTGGCGAAAAACCGCTGGTCACGCCAAGCGTCGCGGTTGCCGATGAAGAACAGGAGATTGGGGCGGGAGGCAGCCCAGGCGCGGGCGCCGGGGCGTCGCGCGTCTGTGCCGAGGATGAGGACCACGACGTTGGCCTCCTTCCCTCGGGTCGTATGGATGCTGCCCGACTCGACCGTCGGGCAGCAGGCCCCGGCAGGTCCTCCCGCGCCCCGAGGACGACGCCGCGGGAGGGGCTGATCCCGTACACGTCCCGGGCGAGGTCGATACCGCCGTCGCCCCGTAGCCGTTCGAAGATGCGGCGCAGCGCCATCCCCTCCTCGAGGATCCATTGCCCCTCGGCGCCGGCGGCGGTCACGTACACCCAGCAGCTGCTGGGACCGTAGCGGTAGGGGCCTCGGTCGGGTGTGCCGTACACCATGAAGCTGTCGTAGGAATCGCGTTGCTGATGCTGAACGTGAGGTTGTTGCAGCGCCGGTGGACGCGCGGCGAGGCCCCGCTGTTGGCGCTCTCTGAAAATGGCTCTGTCCGCAGTTTCGTGAATCCCCAGGTCAGCAGCGGGAACGAGGGATCGTTTCGGCAGAGTGTCTCCTGCCGTGGCGAGCAAGACGGTCGACGATGTGCTGTTTTCCGGGATCGATGTTCGGGTGGAGCGGGTGAGCGACTTCTCCAGCGTCTTGGTGGTGGAGGCGGTGTCGACGGCTCGTCCGGGTCGGTGCCCGGACTGCCGCAAGCAGGCGAGACGCGTACACAGCATGTATCAACGCACCCTGGACGAGCGGCCGTTAGGCCCTCGCTAGGTCATTGTCCGGCTGCGGGTGCGTCGGTACTTCTGCGAACGGAAGATCTGTTCCCGCAAGACGTTCGTCGAGCAGGTGCCGGGCTTGTCCGAGCGGCACCGCCGCTCCAGCACCGGGCTGACGGGCTGGCTGCGGTCGATCGCGATCGAGCTCGGCGGCCGTCCGGCCGCCAGGCTGTGCCGGCGTCTGCGGATGGCCGCGGGCCGGACCCGACTGCTCAGGCTGTTGACGGCGCCGACGGTGCCGGACCGGGCGCCGCGGGTGCTGGGGGCGGACGAGTTCGCCTTCCGCAAAGGCTGCACCTACGGCACCGTGCTGGTCGACGTCGAGGCCGGCCGGGTCGTGGACGTGCTGCCCGACCGCACCTCGGAGACGTTCGCAGCCTGGCTCAGGGACCACCCCGGCGCCGAGATCATCTGCCGGGACCGGGCCAGCGCCTACACCAAGGCGGTCAAGGAGGCCGCCCCCAGCGCCCTGGAAGTCGCTGATCGCTGGCACTTGCTTCAGAACCTGTCTGCCACGGTGGAGAAAACCTGCCACCAGCACCGCGACTGCCTGCCCAAACGCGCCGAACAGGAGCCAGAGATTACGGTGCCGGAACCGGTGCCGATGGAAGTGCCGGTACCGGAATTGCCCCGCACCCAGATCGTCGAGCGGACCCGTCACCGCTACGAGGACATCCACCGCTTGGTGGAGAAGGGCTGGACGATCAGCGCGATCGCCCGGCGGCTGAACCTCGACCGCAAGACCGTGCCCCGCTTCCGCGACACCGACCTCGACCAACTGCTGGCTTCGGCCCGCGACCGCCGCCCCAACGGGGTACTGGAGCCGTTCAAGGCATACCTCAACGCTCGGTTCGCCGAGACTCAAGGCCAGGTCAGCGGCACCCGCCTGTTCCAGGAGATCCACGAACGCGGCTACCGGGGCAGCCGCCAGGTCGTCCGCAAGCACCTCGCCGCCCTGCGGGCAGGTACCGCCGAACCGGTCCGGGGCGACATCCCCAGCCCCCGCAAGATCACTTCCTGGATCATGCAGCCCCGCGACACCCTCACCAAGAGCCAGGATCAACGGCTCCTTCAGGTCCGGCTTGCCTGCCCTGACATCACCCGCGCCTGCGACCTCGCTCGCGCCTTCGCCGATCTCGTCCGTCACCGACGCGGCTGCCTGCTGCTGGAACGGATCCGCCAGGCCGAACAGGAAGCGCCGAAGCCGATGCGGGGCTTCGCCGGCTTCCTCCGCCAGGACCTGGACGCCGTCACCGCGGGCCTCACCCTGCCGTGGAGTTCCGGCGTCGTCGAAGGGCACGTGAACCGGGTGAAAACGCTCAAGCGAGCCATGTATGGCCGAGCCTCGTTCGAGCTTCTCCGGACCCGGATCCTCACCCAGCTGTGAGCTGCAATGACCAGCCCAAAGGTCTGCCCTCACTGCCAGAGGTCAGCTCCGTCGCGCCCGCTGGGATCCATTGTCAGGAGGTCTTCATGCAGGCCCGACAGGGCTCGCCCGGTCGGGGAGCCATCTTCGCCCGACTCCATGACCACCCAGCCGGCCTCCACGCCCGACACGTTCACAGCGCCGCCGGCGTCCAGCTCGTCGAGCGTCGCGAACACCGCCTCATAGGCAACTGCTCGGACCAAGCGAACAAGGTCCTCCCTGTCCGCCCCGGCGGCAAGAAGCCTCTGCGCGGCGGGCAGTTGACCGAGCAAGACCGCGTCGGACCAGCCGTCGATCGCGCCGCGCCACAGGCTCCGCAGCAGCACGAATCGCGCGAGTTGCGGAAGGTCTTCCATGACCTCCGACTTGATCAGGTCGACAGGATCGGCTACGCCGAGGGTGCTGAACTGGGCACGCAGCGACTCCGCGACGGCCTTCTGCGGCAGGTCCAAGCTGTTCAGCCACTGCTGCCATGCTGGTTGAGGATCACTCACCGCAACAGCATGCCCTACGGTCGGGACCACGGCCGACCGGTGCGTCTCTCTGCTGGCGCACCAGGCGCAGTGGTTCACGAAACTGCGGCCAGAGCCATTTTCAAGGAGCCCCATCACCGCGGTCTACACCGCGTGGGAACGTCGGGGAGCTCGGCGGGCAGCAGGGTGCCATAGTGGTTGGTGCGGTCGGCCAGCTGCTGTACCGAGGTGCGGCTGGGCGGCCATTCCCAGCCCATGCCATCTTCTTCGCGTAGGGCACGCTGCGCGGTCCACAGTAGGACAACGACGGGTGCCAGCTGCAGCGGATCACCGACGACCACGGCGTGCAGGGCGCGCCACATGCCGTTTGGGGCGGCCAGGCTCTGGCGGCGACCCGGGAGCCCGCTATTGAAGTCAGCTCCCAAACGGCTCCCAAAATGACCCCAGGAACCTTCCTGGCGTGACTTCACCTGGACGTGCCAGGGCGTCGGGCCTTCACAGGAGAGGTCTTCAAATCCCTCCGGGACAATGCGATCGATGACGAGAGCGCGGGACAGTACGCGGCCGCACAGCCACGCTCCGACGGCATCCTGGTAGTGAAACCCGCGGCCCGCCCGCGCCCCTGAGCGCGTCCGCATCCACAGGGAACCGTCGGGTCCACTACTTGAGTTGCTCTGCTTCGCGGGTACGGTGGGCCCGACCTGCCCACGCCGTCGCTTGTTCTTGCTGGCCATCCGGGAAGCATGGCACCCGCGTATGACAGTCGAGGCGACTTCAACATGCGGGGCCCGCCGAGCATTGCCTCTGCAGAGGGATCGAATCACATAGGCGCGGATCCACCTGGCGAAAAGGCCAGACCACGGAAGGCGTTGCGTACGTCGGCCAAGGGCTGCCGGTCACGGGTGTAGTAAAGCTTGTTCGTCAGCAGTGCGGCCCACCGGCCTTGGCGGGGTGAGATCCATGTGCCGGTTCCGGTGAATCCGTAGTGGACCCAGACATCGTCGACTGGGGCGGTCCCGGGAGCGGTGTGCCAGAACAGGCCACGCACGGGTGCCAAGGTGCCGGTCTGGATGGTCAGTGACGTTGCGGTCCAGCCGGGGCCGAAGCCGGCTCGCTGCGGTGCGGTACTGGTGTCCAACATGTAGCGGAGGAAGGCGGCGAGGTCGTCGAGGACGGTGAAGGCGCCTGCGATGCCGCAGACGCCACCCAGGAGGCGTGCAGAGAAGTCGTGGGCGGTTCCCTTGAGGTGGGTGTCAGTGTCCCGGTCGAGTTCGGTCGGGGCACAGCGATCCGCGATCTGATCGGGCAGTGGGCCGAAGCGGGTGCTATCCATGCCCAGTGGTTGCCAGATGCGGACGGTGGCCAGATGGTCCAAGGTCTGGCCGGAGAGGCGTTCGGCGAGGTAGCCGAGGATGAGGGCGGCCCGGTCGGTGTACTCGACGGCCTCGCCTGGTGGCCGGTGGAGTTGCTCGTGCAGCACGCCTCGGCGGATGTCCTCCTTGTCGGTGCCGTAGAGGTTCTTCAGCTGGGCACGCAGGGGAAGGCCAGCCGTGTGCGTCAGCAGCTGACGGGTGGTCACGGCGTCGAGGGGCTGGCCGGAGACCTCCGGCCAGAAGGTGCCGAGCGGCTGGTCGAGGTCGAGGGCGCCGTCCTCCCACAGAGCGCCGATGCATGACCAGACAGCGAGGATCTTGGTGAGGCTGGCGGCGTCGAACACAGTGTCGGCGCGCATCGGCACGTCCGGCTCGTCGGGATCGAGGACACCAGCGATGCCTTGGGCGCGGATGCCATTGACGTCTCCGACGGCCCACACGGCGCCGGGGTACACCTTGTCGCGGACGCCTTCGTCGAGCAGGGCTTCGATGCGGTCGATGTCGTACGTCATGGTCTCCCTCTTCGCTGGGGCATCCCGCCGGCCAGCGTAGTGACGTTCGCGGAGCGGGCCGGGTAGCGGCGTGGCGGACCGCTCGGAACCGTTCAGGCGAGTTGGCGGCCGAGTTCGGTCAGGGATCGTGCGGTCGCCGAGAGTGGATAGCGTGCGGCGTTTGCGTAGCCCGCCTGCCGTAGGGCGGGCAACAGGCCGAGGGAGGTGCGCAGCCGGTTGAGGTCACGGGCCAGGGCGGCAGCCTGGGTGAAGTCGGTGGCAACGCCAGAGGCGGCGAGGGCTTCGCTGAGGCCGGGAACGGGTTGGTAGAGGACGGGCAGCCCGCAGGCTTGGGCCTCCAGTGCGACCAGGCCCATGGCCTCCAGGGTGGTTGACGGCATGACCAGTACGTCGTGCTCGGTGAACGCTCTCCACAGCTGTGGGCGGCGGAGCCATCCGAGGTAGCGGGCCCTTACGCCGGCCCGTTGCAGTAGCGGGGCCAGGGCATGGAACTGGGCTCTGGGGGCAGCGATGCTCAGCTCGACGCCTGGCACCGGGGCCACGCTCTTGACCAGGGCCTCGACGCCCTTCTCGGCGGTCAGCCGTCCCGCGTACAGCAGTCGCAGGTGGCTGGAGGACGTGCGGGTGGGGCGGGGCGGTGGATCGGTGAGCAGGTGGTCGGGGATGCCCCAGGGGATGCGGGTGATCTTTCGGCGGTCGATCTGTGGGGCGAGCTTGAGGAGGTGGTCGGCCATTGCCCCTGTCGGAACGACGATCGCGTCGGCTGCCCTGGCGGTTTCGCGTAGAACCTGGAGCTGGTCGCGGTGGGCCTCGGCGAAGATCAGGTCCGTGCCATGAACCAAGGCGATGCGGGGATGCAGGGGGAGTGCCCGCATCAGGGCGGGAGCGGCCCCGAAGGCGAGGTGCTGCAGGTACAGTACGCCGATCTGGGTCGGGTCGATCGCCATCGCGAGACCCCTGCGCAGGGCTGAGACGTAGCGACCGAAGGCGGAACCCTCCAGGCACTTCCCCGACACGGGCAGCAGGTCGAGCCCAGCGGGGAGAGGGCGTCTGGGACTCGACGGGCCCAGCATGAACGCGCGTGCAGGGATGAGGGGGCGGTCACCCGTATAGAGGTCGAGGAAGAGTTCGACACTGCCGCAGGGGCTTCCGGCGGGCAGGTCCAGGAAGGTGGCGGCCAGCGGCTCGGTGGCCGAGCGGGAGCTCACAGGACACCTCCGGGAGTCTCTTCGTAGAGGCGGGAGATGTCGATGCCGTCCGTCGACGCGTACTTGGCGGGTTGCTGCTGGTAGCTGGCCGGGGCGCCGAAGGCGGTGAGGAAGACGAGCTTTCCGAAGGTCATCCCCGGGTAGACGCGCACGGGCCGCGCGGCCCGGATTTCCAGGGTCCAGCGGATGGCGTGGCCCTGGTGTCCGAGCGGGGCTGAGACGTGGACCCAGATGCCGAGGGCGCCGATGGTTCGGTCGCCGTTGAGCATCTGTGCGTACGTCTCCGAACCGGTCTTCTCCAGCGTGACGCCGAGGTAGAGCATCTCGGGCTGCAACACCAGGCCGGTGGCGGGGATGGGCTGCTCGATGAATGTGGTTGGGGTGGCGGCGTCGAGGTCACCGTCGCAGACGCGGAGTGTGTCGCCGAGACGCCAGTCGTAGGCATTCGGGGAGATCCGGGCGGGGTCGTACGGCTCGATGGTGATCTCGCCGGTCTGGACGGCGGCGGCGATTGCGGGGCCGGTGAGGATCACGAGGCCACCGTCCGAAGTTTTGTAAGGTCGCGCCAGTAGGCCGACGGTCGGGGGCCCACGGCGGCCTGGTACTTGCCGTGGTAGAGGTCGATGGCGCCGGTGGAGACGAAGAACATGATCTGCCCGATCTTCATGCCCGTGTAGACGCGCAACGGGCGGATCGGGGAGAGCATCAGCGTCCACTGGCCGTGAAAGCCGATGTCTCCGATCGGGGCGGTGATCTCTACGAACAGGCCCAGTCGGCCGACGGAGGAGCGGCCGAACAGCAGCGGCACGAAGGTGTCGGAGCCGACATGTTCGACCGTGTGGCCGAGGTAGAGCTCGCCGGGCTGGAGTACGTATCCGCCTTGGTCGATCTCGACCTCGTGGGTGGGGTTGGGGCGGTGAGCGTCGATCTCAGCGGCGGTGTAGGTCAGCAGCGTGGGGCCGAGGCGGACGTTGTAGCTGTTGGGGTTGACCTGGTCCGGCTCGAAGGGGCTGATGACCAGGCGGCCGTCGTGGGTCGCGGCGGTGATCTCGGGCCCGGTGAGGATCATTGTTCGCCTCCTTCGATGAGGCCGGCAGTGGAGGGGAAGGGCGTGGCCAGGACACTTCGTGCGGCCTGCCCCAGCCGCAGTCCGGCTTGATGCGTACGTCCGCCGAGGTAGCTGTCGGCGAGGTAGTCGGTGGTCAGCACGCTGCGTATCGCCGACGGCAGAGGCGTGGGAGTGATGACCAGCGGACCGACCCGTTCGGTGAGGTGGCCGAGCAGCTTGTCGTGGCCCTGGGTGTGCTCGTCGGGGAGGAAGGCGTGGACGAGCTGGTTGTCGAAGGGCTCGATGGACAGCAGGTCGCCGAGGGTCAGGATGTGGCCGAGCGGGGTGGGACGCAGGGCGGTCTCGTTGAGGATGACCGCGTCCGCGCCGAGACCGGAGTGCAGTCGGCCGGCGATCTCGGTCAGGAGGTGGCGTCGGTCCAACGGAGTATTGCGGTATGGCTCGTTCACTGTGCCGAGCGGGTTCGTCAGCGTCCGTGCCACGAGGGTGATCTCGTTGTGCAGTGCGGTGAGGCCCTCGGGGATCGCGGCCGAGTTCGGGAAGGTGCACGGGCGGGCGTCCCAGCCGCTGTCGACGGGCCCTGCGGTGGCGTATCCGAGGCCGAGTTCGTGGCCCTTGACGACGAGGGTGTCGCCGATGTGCACGGGACCGTAGGTATCGCTGTGACAGTGGCCGGAGAAGATGACGTCCACGAACGGGCACGCGCCGGCGAGCTTCAAGCCCTCGTCGAAGCCGGAGTGGGACAACACGATCCAGGCGTCGGTGAAGTGATGGTGTTCCAGCATCACCTTCCGCAGGGCCTGTGCCGGATCGGTGACCTGATGGCCTGCGCGTTGGTCGACGGGAACCGCGTTGAACGCTTGCGGTCCGATCACCGCGGTGACGGCGACTCGACGGCCGCCGATGCGTTTGATGCGTACGCGGTCGAAGAGGGGCTTGCCGTTCTCGTCGACTGCATTGGCGCACAGGGTCATCTCGTGCAGCGCCGGCTCGAAGTAGTGCGGCCAGCCGTGGTTACCCGGTGCGAGCAGGTCGTAGAGGCCAGTGAGGACCTGGTGCTCGATCCGGCCGTTGCCCAACCGGTAAAAGCCGCTGCCCTCGAAGAAGTCGCCGCAGTCCACGATCAGGCTGTCGGCCCTGGCGTTGTGGAGGTGGGCGAGCATCGCTGCGGCCGAGTCGAAGGCGGAATGCACGTCGGTCGTGGCGATGATCCGCCGGAGCTGTCGGCTCACGGGGTGACCTCGCAGATGTCGGCGCCGAGGGCATGCAGCTTGGTCGGCAGGTCGGCATGGCCGCGCCGGAGCTGTTCGAGCCCGCCGAGGGTGGTGACGCCGCGAGCGGTGAGGCCGGCGATGAGCAGGGCGGAGCCCGTACGGATGTCGGTGGTCTCCACCCCGGCGCCGGTCAGCTGCTGTGGGCCGGTGAAGCGGCACTCGGTGGGTGAGAGCTCGTGGATCTCGGCACCCAGGCGCGCGAGTTGGGGCAAGAGGTTGCCGTGGCGGCCCGGGTTGATGGTGTCAGCGAACAGATGGGTGCCGGGGCGGGTGAGGGCAAACGCCATCAGCGGTGGTTCGAAGTCAGCGTCCAGACCGCCGGGGGAGAGGGAAGCGATGGCTCGCAGTGGCTTGTTGGCGGAGCGGGCGTCCCGGGCCTGCACAGCGAGCACGTCGTCCTCGGTGCCGGCGGGTACACCGAGCGACCGCAGGGCGTCGACCAGGGGAGCGACGTCATCGCCGCGTACGCCGAAGATGCGCGCGTCGCCACCAGTCGCCGCGACCGCACAGGCCAGCGTTCCGGCCTCGATCTTGTCGCCGGGCACCCTCCAGGTGATGGTCTCCGTGGGGGCTGCCGGGTGCGGCGCGAGCGTCAGGACGGATTCGCTGACCCGGCACTCCCATCCGGCCACCTGCAGCGCTTCGACGATGCTGAGCACTTCCGGTGACAGGTTGGGCTGGCCAAGACGAAGCGGCCGTCCGGCTACGGCCGCACGCAGGAGAGCAGCGATGCTCGCGCCCCGAGAGCGGAAGGGCAGCATGATCGAAACCGTTCCGGTCCGGGCGGATGCTGCCTCCACGAGGTAGCCGTGATCGTCGACGGTCGTACGGTCACCGAAGCGCTCGTAGACCTTGAAATGCTGCTCCATCCCGCGCTCCCCGATACGGCAGCCGCCCGGCCAGGGAAGTAGGGCTCGCCCGTAAGCACCCAGCAGAGCGGGTACGAGGTAGTACGAGGCCCGGATGCGGGCGGCGGTGTCGGCATCAGGGACCGACTGGATTCTGTCGCTCGGCAGGATCACCACGGTGTGTGGATCGCTGACGGGGCGGGCCGCGTGCCAGCCGGCCTGCTGAAGCAGGGTGAGCATGGTCTCGACGTCTGTGTTGCTCGGAACGTTGCCCACATGCACCGGTCGGTGCATGGCCGCGGCGGCGGCCAGCAGTGGCAACGCCGCGTTCTTGGACCCGTCGACACCAACGGAACCGGTAAGCGGGCTGCCGGGCCGGATGGCGACTACTTCTGCTGCGACTGGGGGAACCCCTACGGCTGTCAACAGTCAACTCCTCTGCAAGGGAGGGCGCTGTGAGGGCTGGCAGGGGGTGCTCACCTTGAACTCGGCCCAACAGCGCTTGCCTCGTGACACCTGATCGAATCCGTGGCGATCCGCGAGCGCGGCGACGAGAAACAGGCCGCGTCCTCCTTCCTCGTCCATGGCGGGCAGACCGACCTGCGGGACGTCAGGGCTTGTGTCTGTCACCTCGATCAGCAGACGTGCGTCGCTCAGGCGCGCGCCGGCCAAGATCGGCCCGTGTCCCGCGTGCCGTACCGCGTTCGTGATCAGCTCGGCGGCCACCAACTCCGCCGTGTCCAGGAGTTCCGGCCCCAGGAACGCATCCCAGTTCCGTATCGCGCCCGCGAGCTGCCGCCGTGCGGCCGTAGCTGCAGCAGGTGTGCCGGAGACGGGAAAACGGACTTGGTGCACTTCCATGAGTGACCTCCTGGATCGGTGCGGCTTCTCCACGCAACCGCGCCAGGCACCAGCGGAGCCAGGCCGTGTGCCGGAGCTGCATCACTTATGCAGGAGCTGCATCACAGCCAATCGCCCCTCGGTTACGCTCGGTTGAGCAGGCAGGATCGGCGACGGCAGGAGGAGCCGTGGCACAGATGGCCGAGGCACAGAGCGAGGCGAGACGGATCGGAGAAGTGATCCGTCAAGCCCGCGTGTTACAGCGGCGCTCGCAGAAAGACGTTGCTGCCGCACTTGGGTATCACCAGTCGAAGGTGAGCCGCCTGGAGAGTGGCCGGGGTACCGATGATGTCCGCATGCTGCGCGAGGTCGCACAAGCGCTGGACATTCCGCTGCACCGCCTTGGCCTCGCTGCCGCGTCGAGTACCAGCACCTCGGACCTTGAGGCAGAGGACATGCACCGCCGTACCTTCCTTGCCGCGGGCGTTGCCGCGCTCACGGTTCCGCCTTCGCCCGCCGCAGCGCATCACGATCTGGTTCAGGTCCTGCTGCCCAGTGCCAGTCCAGCGACCACGGGCCAAGCCTTGGACATCAATGGGCTGCGCGATCGGACACGGGCCGTACGGCGGTTGTTCTGCACGTGCGACTACACCGAGTTGGAGCGCACCCTGCCGGGACTGATCGCCGACCTGCGCCAGGCAGCCGGCGGCTCATCCGGCACGGCTGAGGCATCCGGATTGCTCGCGACCGCGTACCAGACGTCAGTGAGCCTCTTGCTGAAGCGAGCGGATCAAGGCAACGCCTGGCTCGCTGCCGGTCGCGCCATGGCCGAGGCGGAGCGATCTGGAGACCCCGTCGTCCTCGCCGCCAGCGTCCGCGTTCACGCCCACGTCCTCGTCCGCGAGAAGCACACACCACAGGCCGTGAACATCATCCGCCACACCGCCGACCAGCTCACCGGCTCCTACGACCAGCGGTCGCCGCGCTACCTGGCAGCGGTCGGCCTGCTTCTGCTCCGTGGCGCGACCGCAGCCAGCAGGAACGGAGACCGCGACACCACCGAGGACTTCCTCACCGAAGCCCGAGAGGTGGCTCGCTACGTCGCTTTCGACCGGCCCGACGCCTGGGCGAACTTCAGCCCCACCAACGTCGCCCTCCATCAGGTCAGCGCAGCTGTCTCCTTCGGTGACACAGGCATCGCCCTGGAAACAGCCCGGCCGCTCATGCGCCGGCACATCCCGGTCCCCGAGCGCCGTGCCGCCCTGTGGGTCGACGCCGCCCGCTCCTATAGCCAGCAGGGCCGCATCGCCGATGGGTACCAGGCGCTGCGCATCGCCGAGAGCTGCGCGGCCCAGGACATCCGCCGCCCCGCTGTCCGGGAGCTGGTCGCCGACATGGCCGCCCGCGATCGCCGCCGTACCCTGCCTGCACTGCACCACTTCAGCCGTCAACTGGGAGTCCCCGCGTGAGCGACCAGCCCGACCAGCAGACCAAGAAGCCGTTCCTCTATGTCGTCGTGTGCGCCGCCGGAGTCGCCGGCGACGTCGGCAAGCTGATCACGGCCGCCCAGGAGGTGGACTGGGACGTCGGCGTCATCGCCACCCCGCAGGGCCTGGGCTTCATGGATGCCACGGCCATCGAGGCCCAGACCGGCTACCCGATCCGCTCTGCGTGGCGCTCCCCCGGCGATCCTCGTCCGCTGCCGCCCGCCGACGCCATCGCGGTAGCCCCGGCGACCTTCAACACGGTCAACAAATGGGCCGCAGGGATATCCGACACGCTCGCCCTGGGCATCCTGTGCGAGGCGTACGGCTTCGGCATCCCCACCGCCGTTCTGCCGTACGTGAACTCGGCGCAGGCCGCCCACCCCGCGTACGGACAGAGCCTCGACCGGCTGCGCGAGATGGGCGTCCTGATCGGCTCGTACGAGCCCCACCGGCCAAAGGTCGGCGGCGGGGCCGACCGCTTCCGCTGGGAGGAAGCGCTGGAGCTGCTCACCCCCAGGCTGCCCGAGCGGGTGTGATCAGCGTCGCCGAATGTGCGGCGCCTGCGAGGGCGGCGCAGCCGTTGCTGCCTGTATTGGTTCGCCAGGGCGCCACGCTGCGCTGCGGGCCTGCGCTGCACGGGCACGTGCGCTGGGCACCGGCCTTGCGCTGAGACGCTGGACACGCCAGGTCAGGACCCGTGCTGGGTGGCGAGCATCGTCCAGAGCTCGCTGATCGGCGGCTTGCTGGAGGAGTTGCTGGGGGTCGTGTCCTGCGGCCTCGGCCTCGGCGAGTATGGCAGCGAGGGCGTCGACACGAATCCGATCGAGTCCACGTTCGCCACCGTCCGCCTACGGGCCAAGGTCACCCGAGGTGCCGGCTCCCGCACCGCCGCCCTGGCGATGGTCTTCAAGCTCGTCGAGTCCGCCCAGCAGCGGTGGCGAGCCGTGAACGCACCCCACCTCGTCGCCCTCGTCCGCGCCGGCGCCCGCTTCGAACGCGGCCACCTCGTCGAACGTCCCGAAGTCCGCGCCGCATGAACGACCGCAACCGATCCGCAGAACGCTACCCATGGCTCCGGGTCACGGGCGCGAGAAGCGGGCGCGCACGGCGTCGATGCAAATCCTTGCGCTGAATGGCGGCCGGGGTCACCGAATGCAGACACACGTACTGTCCGCTGAGATACGCATTCCACTCCGCCTTCCCGGTGATCGGGTCGGCCCAGTGAGCGGTGAACCACGCTTCGAGCAGCTCTACGCCGCCGGATTCGTCGGCGAGAGCGAACAGGTCGGCCGGCACCATCTCAGCACCGTTGGAGCGCAGATATCCCGGAAGCGGCAGATACTGCCCCAGCATCAGCCGGCGGACCGCATAGGCATCGCGGCCATGGACTGCGCACAGTTCCTCCAGGGCAACGAACTGCGCGCTGACATATACGTCATCTGCGTCGGTCATTGGATGGTCGCCGTTGACCTCGCGGAACCGCTCGGCGAGCTGCTGCTTCAGGTCCGTCTCCGACATCGGGTTGCTTCCGGCGCCACCAGCGCGGGCATCTCCCGCACAAGACTCCGCATGCTATCGGCCGGACAGTTCGGCACTCACCGAACCATCGATGGAATCACGACAGCACGAGGGCACCCTCGCCCTCACCTCCGCCCACCGATCCACAGCTCTTGATGCGATGAAGGGGCGGGGCCTCCACCCCGTGGGTTTCCCGGGTAGGTCCCGGGTGCTCACGTTCGTCACGGCGAAGGAGGCCCCTGGTGAGTGAGTATGACGGACACCAGTACGTCGGCATCGACCTGCATCGCAGGCGGTCCGTGATCGTGCGACAGACTGCTGAGGGAGAGCAACTGAGCACGGTGCGTATCCTCAATGACCCGGTCGCGCTGGGGCTTGAGATCGAGAAGGCGGGGAGCCGCCCGGACGTGGTGCTGGAGGCCACCTACGGCTGGTACTGGGCGGTCGACGCACTGCGGGCCGCCGGGGCCGAGGTCCATCTCGCCCACCCGCTGGGCGTGAAGGGCTTCGCTTACCGGCGGGTGAAGAACGACGTCCGCGATGCCGCGGACCTGGCCGACCTGCTGCGCATGGGCCGGCTGCCGGAGTCCTGGATCGCCCCGCCCGACGTGCGGGAACTTCGCGAACTGGTGCGCTACCGGGCCAAACTTGTCGCGCTGCGCTCGGGCCTGAAGGCACAGGTCCACGCCGTGCTCGCAAAAGCCGGCGTGCTCATCGCCGTCTCCGACCTGTTCGGCTTCGACGGCCGCAGTCGGCTGGAGCAGACACCCCTGCCCGGCGCCTACGCCCAGCGCGTGACCTCCCTGCTGCACTTGATCGACATCCTCGACGCCGAGGTAGCCATCTTCGACCAGCGCATAGCCGGCCGGCTGCGCGGGCACCCCGGCTGCGGAGCCATCCTGTGGCTACCCGGCGTCGGCCCGGTGCTGGCCGCCGTCCTGGTTGCGGAGATCGGCGACGTGCACCGGTTCGCCTCCGCCGAGAAGTTGTGTTCTTGGGCCGGGCTGACCCCGCGCCACTACGAGTCCGACACCCTGGTGCGGCGCGGTCACGTCACCAAGCAGGGCAGCAGGCTGGTCCGCTGGGCGGCCGTGGAGGCGATCCAGCGGAAGGCCACTCCCAAGATCACCGGAGACCGGGCCCGGATCGAGGCCCGCCGCGGCAAGAACATCGCCAAGGTCGCCGCGGCCCGCAAACTGCTCACCCTCGTCTACTACGGCCTGCGCGACGGGCACATCCGCGCGCTGGCCCGCTCCCTGGCCGAGCAGGCGGGATGAGCAGCCCGGACGCGGCAGGCGCGAGGCCGGGCAATTGTCTGACCCCCACACGGCGCGGTCGCGGTTTTGATTGACCCCGCCTGCCGCACGTCGTAATGCTCCATGCGGCCAAGCGCCGCGAAGGAATGACCGGCAGCCGAGAAACGGCCCTGCCCCTCCCACATGACCGACCGGAGACGAACGACACCCACAACCACATCGCTGCCCGCCCGCTCGCCATCAGCATCCACCGACAGCGAGCCGGGCGCCCCTGCCCGGAACCGTCAATAACCAGCGCCGACACTCTGCATCCGCGCCCCGTGCTCCCTGTCGTGGGCCTCGGCATGGCACCTGCATCACTGGCTGCGGCGAGTCAGGAAACGCTGGGCTGGTAGTAGCCACGATTCTTTGCTGTGCCACCGCTCACTCAGGACCCCGAGGGCGGGGGGCGAGCGTCTGCGACCGGCGAGAGCGACCGTTCAGCGAATACGTGATCTTGCGAGCAGCTTTGGGAGCCGTCTCCCGTCCTTGGCTCCCAAACGGCTCCCAAGAGTGCCCCAGAAACCACCCAGGGGCCCGACCCGCTAAGCGGATCAGGCCCCTGACTTGGTACTACGGCGTCGGGGTAGCGGGATTTGAACCCACGACCTCTTCGTCCCGAATGAGGTTCGGTCATGATCGCCACCGGGCGGTTTGCTGTTTTGCCTGGTCAGGGCGTTGGGGTGCGGTGGTCTCGGATGGTCTCGAAGGGGCTTGGGGAGCGGGTTGGCTCCCAGATGGCTCCCAGTTCTGCTGCCCTGTGCGGGCTGGCTCTGTTCGGGGTCTGTCCGGTTCAGGCGTCGAGGCGGCGCCCCGCGAGCCAGGTGACGATCTCGGGGTCGTGGTGGTCGAAGAACAGCGAGCTGCCAGTGTCCAAGGTGGCGATCTGCGCCATCTGGTCGTCGGTGAGCTCGAAGTCGAAGGCGTCGATGTTCTCCGCCACGCGCTCGGGCCGCACGGACTTGGGGATGGCGATGACGCCGCGCTGGGTGAGCCAGCGCAGCACGACCTGGGCGACCGACTTGCCGTACTCCTTGCCGATCTCGGCCAGCAGCGGGTTGGTGAACAGGTCGTTCTTGCCCTCGGCGAAGCCGCCCCAGGACTGGATCTGCACCCCGTGCTCGCGCATCAGGGCCTGGTAGTCGGTGCGCTGGAAGAACGGGTGGGTCTCGATCTGGTTGACCGCCGGGGTGATCTCGTTGTTGACGATCAGGTCGAGCAGCCGGTCGGGGTAGAAGTTGGCCACGCCGATCGCCTTGGCCCGGCCCTCGCGGTTGAGAGCCTCCATGGCGCGCCACTGTCCGTAGACGTCGCCGTAGGGCTGGTGCATGAGGTACAGGTCGAGGTAGTCGAGGCCCAGCTTGTTCAGTGACGTCTCGAAGGCACGGCGGGTGTTGTTCTCGGCGGGGGCGTCCTGCACCCACAGCTTGGTGGTGACGAACAGGTCCTCGCGGGCGATGCCGCTGGCCTTGATGGCGCGGCCTACGGCCTCTTCGTTGCCGTAGGCGGCGGCGGTGTCCAGCAGGCGGTACCCGGCGGCCAGCGCGTCGGAGACGGCGCGCTCGGTGTCCTCGGCGGGGATCTGGTAGACGCCGAAGCCGAGGAGCGGCATCTCGACACCGTTGTTCAAGGTCACGTACTGCATGAGCGGGAAGTCCTTCGCGGTGCGGTGGGAGGGGGGAAGTCAGGGGCGGATGAGGGCCTTGAGGACCTGACGGTCGGCCATGGCCCGGTAGGCGTCCGGGGTCCGGTCGAGGGCGAAAGTACGGTCGAAGACTCGGCCGGGAGTGATGGTGCCGTCGAGGACGTCGGGCAGCAGTTGCTCGATGTAGGCGCGGGCCGGGCTGGCCCCGCCGGTCAGCGTGATGTTCCGCATGAACTCGGCCGGGCCGATCGGCCTCTGCTCGTACTGCGGGACGCCCAGGCGGCTGATGGTGCCGCCGTCCAGGACCGCGCCCAGGGCGGTGTCCAGGGCCTGGCGGGTGCCGACGGCCTCGATCACCTTGTCCACGCCGCCGGTCAGCTCACGGATGCGGGCGATGCCCTCCTGGCCTCGCTCGGCGACGACGTCGGTGGCGCCGAACTCCCGGCCCAGGCCGGTGCGCGCCTTGTGCCGGCCCGCGAGCACGATCCGCTCGGCGCCAGCCGCTTGGCGGCCATCACCGCGCACAGGCCGACCGCGCCGTCCCCGACGACCAGCACCGCATCCCCGCGGCCGACGCCGGCGGTGACCGCGCCGTGGTGGCCGGTGGTCATCACGTCCGACAGCGCCAGCAGGGACGGCAGCAGCGCGGAGTCGGCGGCCACCGGTGGCTTCACCAGGGTGCCGTCCGCATGCGGAACTCGGACGGCTTCGCCCTGCCCGCCGTCGACGCCGTCGAAGCCGTACCGGCCACCGTTGCGGCACGAGATGTGCAGGCCCTTGGCGCAGTAGTCGCAGGTGTTGTCGCTGTAGGTGAACGGGGCGACGACCAGGTCGCCCGCCTTCAGGCCGGTCACGTCCGCGCCGGTCTCCTCGACGACGCCGAGGAACTCATGTCCCATGGGGCGGCCGGTGTCGGTGGCGGGCATCGACTGGTAGGGCCACAGGTCGCTGCCGCACACGCATGTGGCCACCGTGCGCACCACGGCATCGGTCGGCTTGACGATCTTCGGGTCGGGCCGGTCCTCGACGCGGACGTCTCCGGCTTCGTACATCACTGCTGCACGCATAAGAGGGGGTTACTCCAAACGGGGGTGGGCTGTCGCGCCGGGGACGAGATCAGCGTTCGAGCATCTGTGCCTGGGCTTCGGTGTGGGTGTCGCCGGCGGCGGGCGGCAGGCTGCTGAGCTTGTCGAGCTGCTCGTCGGTCAGCGTGATGGCGTCGGCCGCGGTGTTCTCCTCGACGCGGCTGACCCGCTTGGTGCCGGGGATCGGGGCGATGTCGTCACCCTGGGCGAGCAGCCAGGCCAGCGCCACCTGCGCGGGCGTGGCGCCGACTGCGGCGGCCACGGCCTGCACCTCGTCGGCGATCGCGAGGTTGCGTTGGAAGTTCTCGCCGGTGAAGCGCGGGTTGCCGCGCCGGAAGTCGGAGGCGTCGAACTGGTCGGTGGAGCGGACGGTGCCCGTCAGGAAACCCCGGCCCAGCGGGGAGAACGGCACCAGGCCGATGTTCAGCTCCCGCAGAACGGGCAGGATCTGCTTCTCGATGCCGCGCGTCCACAGCGAGTACTCGGACTGCACCGCGGTGACCGGGTGGGCGCGGCGGATCGTGTCCGGGCCGGCCTCCGAGAGACCCAAGGCGCGCACCTTGCCCTCGGCGATCAACTCGGCGACGGCGCTGGCGGTCTCCTCGATCGGCGTGTTCGGATCGACCCGGTGCTGGTAGTACAGGTCGATGTGGTCGGTGCCCAGCCGCTTCAGGGAGCCCTCGACGGCAGCGCGGATGTTGGCCGGGCTGGAGTCCAGGTTCCAGGCGCCCTCGCCCCCGTGGGAGACCAGACCGAACTTCGTGGCCAGCACCACCTGGTCCCGGCGCCCCTTCAGCGCCCGTCCGAGCAGCTCCTCGTTGGTGTAGGGGCCGTAGATCTCGGCGGTGTCGATGAGCGTGACGCCCAGCTCCAGCGCTCGGTGCACGGTCCTGATCGACTCCGCATCGTTGGTGCCGGAACCGGTGTAGCCGTGGGACATCCCCATCGCACCCAGCCCGATCCGGGAAACCTCCAGGCCACGCAGCTTGATGTACCGCATCTCGCTCTCTCTGGTTCATGTCGTTGCGCAGCCCCTCACTCGGGCCCGACCCAGCAGGTCGTGCCTGCTGTGGTTCGAGCGGCGGGGGTGCCGGCGTCTTCCTCATTCACCTTGTCCCGGATTGCGTGTGGGTGGCAGGGCGGGCTCTGCGGGGGTAATGACAGGGCCCCCCACCGACCCGCGCAGCGGCTGGCCGGCGGGCGAGACTGGAGCCATGGCATCCGAGAGCGCGAACAGCGAGGGAGCCGAGCTGGGCCGCTACCTGCGCGCCCGCCGCACCCAGACCAGCCCCGAACACGTCGGCCTCACCGTCGGCGCCGGCATCCGACGCACCCCTGGCCTGCGCCGCGAGGAGCTGGCCACCCTCGCCGGAATCAGCATCGACTACTACGTGCGCCTGGAACGTGGCAAAGAGACGCGCCCCAGCCCTGCCGTCCTCGATGCGCTCGCCCGCGCCCTGCACATGGACGACCAGGAGCACGAGCACCTGCGCGAGCTCGCTGCCCGGGCTGCCCGTTACGCCCCCGAACCCCCGCCCGTCCCGAGCCGCACCGTGCGCCCCCACCTCAAGCTGCTGCTCGAATCGCTGCGCCCGAATCCGGCCTACGTCATCAGCCGCAGCATGGACATGCTCGCCTGGAACCCCGGCGGCCTCGCCCTCTACGCGGGCCTGGACGACTGGCCGGCCAAGCATCGCAACCTCGCCCGCTACCTCTTCCTGCACCCCGCGGCCCGCGACCTCTTCCAAGACTGGGACCGGCAGATCATCGCCTGTGTCGCCCGCTTGCGCGCCACCGCCGGAACCGCCCCCGACGCCCCCGACCTGACCAACCTCGTCGGCGAACTCCTCCTCAGAAGCCCCGATTTCGCAGGGCTCTGGGAACGCTACGAAGTCACCGGACGCAAGCCCGCCCACAAGACGTTCCAGCACCCCCAGGTCGGCATGCTCACCCTCACATCCCAGTCCCTGCACGTCGAGGGCACCCCAGGCCAGCGCATCGGCGTCTACACCGCCGAACCCGGAACTCCCGACCACGATGCCCTGCTTCTGCTCGACATGACCGCACCCGCCATGCCCAGCTCAGGCTCCTCGGACAGAAGCACCTCACCCCGACCGAGCTGACCCCGTGCCCAGCAGGTCGGCGCCCGTGGCACGAGGAGTAGCGTGTAAAAGGCGAGGCGAGTCCTGTGATCGCCCCGATTCCCGAAGACGGGTGATCCTCATGACCGGCTCCGATGCACGGCCTGTTTCCCGGCATCTGCCCAGCGGTGTTCACGAGGCCGTGCAGCCGGGGTGTGCGTTGCTCCGGCTGGAGACCACGGAGTCGCGCGAAGGTGTCCTCGACGGTGCGTGGTGGCCGCGGTCGCGTGACATCGCCGCCGAGCTGCCCGCGCTGCTCAGCGCCCTCACCGGCCATCTCGGCCCGCTCACGCGCGTCGGGCTGGACACCACGGCCTGGGAAGGGCTTCCGACGCGGATCGTCGTCGACGACCGGGTGGTGCGCATCGACTCCTTTGCGCTGGGCGACGACACCGTGCTGATCACCCGAGGCGAACAGGACATCTTCTCGCTGCTGGTGGTTCCGCCGGACACAGCACCCGAGGCCGCCCGCGCCGCGATGGCCCAGGCCGTCCGGGCCGACAACGTCACCCAGGCGAATCAGATGCTCATCGACACCCGAAGCGCGCAGGTGCCGCCGGAGTGAGGTCAGCCGCGCCACTCCACCAGGAGCAGCGTCGCGTCATCCGTTGTGTGTCCGCCCCGCGCCCGCTTGAGCGTGTGGGACAGGGACCGCGCCACCGCCCGGATTCCGCGGCCGGTTCTCTCCAACTGGTTCACCCAGTCGATCATCAGGTCCTCCCCGAACTCGTCCTCCCCGGTCTTGTGCTCCTCGATCAGTCCGTCCGTGAAGCAGAGGAGGCGGTCCCCCGGCTCCAGCTTCATCTCGCTCGTCTGCGGCTGCGGACCGCCGAAGCCGACAGGGAGGGTCGTCGGACCGGTCAGCCGGAGTGTGACGCGGTGATCACGGACGAGCATCGGTGACGGGTGCCCGGCGTTGACCCACTGAAGATGCCCCGTCGTGGTGTCCAGCTGCAGCATCTGCGCCGTGACGAAGTGCTCGGGGCCGAACTGGTCCGCCACTGCGCGGTCCATGGAGGCGTAGATCTCCGGCAGTCCGGTGCCGGCGCGGCGGGCGTGGCGGTAGGCGCCGATGGCCACGGTCGCCATCGTGGCCGCGTCCAGGCCGTGTCCCATCGCGTCGATCATGGCCACGTGGAGGACGTCTGCGTTGAGGGCGTAGTCGAAGCTGTCACCCGCCACGTCATAGGCGGGTTCCAGGATCCCGGCCACGGCGACCTGAGGCATGATCATCGCCAGCGGTGGCAGCAGGGCCCACTGGATCTCGGCGGCGACGCTCATCGGTTCGCGGCGTCGGACACCGATGAAGAGGTCGGAGTAGCCGTGCTTGGTCACCAGTAGGTCGGCCACCAGGCCGGCGAGCCTGCGCAGCATGCGGCGGTCGTGTTCATCGACGCTGTCCAACGTCACTGCCATGACTCCGACCTGATCGCCGCCGTCCAGCAGCGGCAGCAGGATTCGCACGCCGTCGTCCTCGGGCAGCTCGACGGGGTGAGCGTCGAGAAAGCAGCGGCCCGCCTCGGAGTCGTCGATCACCTGTGGTTCCCCGTCCGTGAGGCCGTCGCCGGGCAGGGGGACGAGCAGCAGTTGGCCGTAGTCCTGCAGCAGCACCTGCGGCCGGCGACCCCCGAGCCGCTCCACCACATCAGCGACCAATGGCCCGATGAGATGGGGCGGCAGTTCATGCGCGCGATCGAGGACCTCTCCCAGCAGAGCTTCCCCGAAGCTCTCGGAGCGGTCCGCGCGCTGTCCGGCCGTCATCCCCTCACCCGCCATGATCCGAGTCGATCGGAGCGGCGGGCTGGGACGGTGCAGGGTCTGCCAGTGTCATCGCTCCATCGACGGGTCGTAGATGCCCCGGGACTGGCCCCGTCACCCGGGTCCGTCCGGATCGGGCCTCTCACCTGAGTCCGGACCCTCCTTCCGACTCCCATGTGTCTTGTCCGTCGAGGCCGCTCTCGACGAGTGCCAGCAGGCGCGGAGCCGACAGTGGGTTCCCGGGGTCGGCGGCAGCGGTCAGCAGCCGGGTGGCGGCTCCGGCCGGCTCGTCCGGGGGGATCACCAGCAGTTCCCAGCGTCCCACGGTGCCGCAGTCCACGGTGATGGCATGCACCTCGGCGGCAAGATCGGTCAGGACCACCTCGATCACATGGCCGGGCGCCATCACCTCCTGCGGGGCATCGGGCCAGGTGGCGGTCCCCACGGTGACGCGGGTGACGGTGCCGACGCTCGGATCCAAGGAGCCGACCAGCGCGGGCAGCTCCAGTTCCAGTGCGTCGCAGCGCGGCCACCACGCGCCGTCCAGCGGGCCATGGCTGACGCCCGCCGTGAGGCGCAGCCGGGGCAAGGGCATCCGGTAGGAGCGGCCTTCATCTGGTGCCGTACCTTCGGCGGGCTCTGTGATGGCGTTCATCGTGCGATCCCGTTCCGGGCGGCTTCCGGCCGCCCGTGTCTGCCACTCGCCGGGAACGGCGCCGCCGTGGTCGTGCGCCCGAAAGCTCTCGGTACGTGTCAGGCTACTCCCGGCCGTGGCGGGCGGCCTGGTGCGCAGCCATCGCGGAGAGGCAGACAGCCGGCCGGTACGACCGCCGGCTCATCGCCCCTCTGCCAAATCATCGGCGTGCCAAGGCCAGCCCTTCGACGGACAGGGTCAGCACACAGGGGGCGACGGCGCCGGGCAGCCCGAAGACCTCACCCATGTTCTGCCAACCCCAGGACGAGAAGGCGGCTTGTCCTGCCTGGTCGGCAGGATGCAGCAGGGTGACCCCGAGGCGGGAGTGCAGGTCTGTGAGCAGACGCTGCTGCAGGCGGCGGGCGATATCGCGGTGCTGAGCGTGCGGATGGGCCACCACCTGGGTGAGGACGACGAACCGTGCGCGGGAGGTGAGCCGATGGATGATCCCCTGGAGCGTTCCGTCGAACCCCCGCCGGCCGGAACCGTCAGGACCCACCGGAAAACCGAAGGCGCAACCGACCAGCACCGTCGTCTCTGCGACCAGCAGGGCGAAGCCGGGGCGGTGGGCAGTGAGCGCCAGGCGGTGCAGGAAGTCTCCACGGTCGTGGTACGCCTCGCCGGGGGTGCCCGCGACGGACTCCGCAGCCAGGTCCGCGATGTCCTCGCGCATGTCTTCGGCCTGCCAGCGGGTCAGCCGGCGAAGCCGGATCCCGTCCTTGAGGACCGGCTGATCCGGCCGACGAGCGGGGTCCCCGGGCGCCCGCGGCGCGGTACTCAGAAGGTCGCCGGATGCGGTGGGCGGCACGGGACTCACCTGGCCGGTAAGGAGCAGCGAAGTGGATCCGGTGACATCGAGGAGCCGGGTGATCTGCGCGCACGGGTGCTGCAGCCTCAGGCAGGCGTGGACCCGGCCGGCGCGCCGTGATGCCGACTGGAGGACGTCCAGGCCCCCCGCGTCGCAGGAGCCGACCGTGGTCAGGTCGATGTCGATCACGGTGACACCGTCCAGCAGACACTGCTCCAACGCGGCCCGCAGCAGCGGCGTCGTGGCCGGCCCGATGTCACCGGCAAGCGTGACGAACGTCCGCTCCCCTCGGTTCCGCCTATGAATGTCCAGCCGGGAAAGGGTCATCACGCCTCCCCTTGGTGGGGGCGCGGACCCGCGCGGGTGCTCAGTGCGGCCCCAGCCATGATGAGCTCGCGCGGAGTTGCTTCGACCGCGGCGGACATGATGCCGACCCGTCTCCGCGCCGACGATTGGGGCGGCCCGGACTCGTCTCTCGCCGAGGACGACCCGGCATGGCGGCCGGAGTGCGTGATGCCCTCGGTACTTCAACCGTACGTCGGCCGCAACCGGAAGCGGCTGCGCCGAGGGCGCGCCAGGACACTCCCGCTGACGCCGCGAGCGGTGAGGCCGGCGATGAGCAGGGCGGACCCTGTGCGGATGTCGGTGGCCTCCACCTCTGGCCGGTCAGCCGCTGCGGGCCGGTGAAGCGGCACTCGGTGGGGGAGAACTCGTGGAACTCGGCACCCAGGCGAGTCAGGTGGGGGCAAGAGGTTGCTCCCAAAGCGGAGGCATACAGCAGATCAGGCCCGGTGCTGATCTCTCAGTACCGGGCCTGACCTGGTGTTACGGCTGTCGGGGTGGCGGGATTCCGGCAGGGACGGGGGCTCAGGGGCCGTTCGGGGCGGCGGCGACTGCGAAGCCGATCACGAATCCGCATGAGGCGGAGATCAGCATGATCAGAAGCGGCCCCGTGTAGCGGCCCAGTCGGCTCACTGCGCGGCCCATCACTGCTTTCACCAGGCGCGCCACGGCCGGGAGATGATCTCTCGGTACGTGTGGTGCGTGGGGTTGCGGCCGCCGTGCTCGAACCGGGAAGGCGGGCGGATCAGCGTAGTCCGGCGAAGAGGTCGTTCTCGGGCACGGCCGCGCCGGTGGTGTCCTGGACACGTACGAAGGTCTCGACGCCCATCAACTCGGTGAACCTCTTCTGGCCCATCTTGAGGAAGAAGATGTTCTCGCCCTGGCTGGCGTGCGCGGCCAGCGCATCGAACTTCTGACCACCGAACGCGGTGGTGTCCACCCAGGTGGTGATCTCCTCGTCGGGGAGTCCGATCTCGGCCATCGCGGCGGCCTCGGCGGGATCCGGCTGCTCCCACTCCCTCTCATCCCGGCTGCACACACCCGGCTACGGCAGCTTGCCGACCAGGCCAGGTCCCTGCGCCGGCTGCCGACCCGGACCTTCGTGATCGGATCATGCAGGTGATCAGTCGATGCCCCCTCAGGGCGCGATGTGCACCACGCTTTAATTCGGGGGTGATCCACTCGGCGATGAGGCACACTCAGGCGGCCGATGAGTTCTGGTGTGCCCGCCGGTCTGTATCGGTGCGACTACCGACCATCCAGTCCGGCGACCCTCGGCTACGGGGCGACTGCGACCAGGAACCCCAGTGAGGTGCTGTCATGTCAGCTGCGATTCCGGAACGACCAACCGCTGCGGAGGCGGGCGGCGGCACACCTATTGTGGTGCGGCTGCTGGTGCTGGCCACGTTCGTGGTGATCCTCAACGAGACCATCATGATCAACGCGATCCCGCGGCTGATGGATTCATTGCACATCACCGAGCAGTCGGCACAATGGTTGTCCACCGCGTTCATGCTCACCATGGCCGCGGTGATTCCGGTCACCGGGTGGTTCCTGCAGCGGGTCACCACCCGGCGGGCGTACGTGCTCGCGATGGGCACCTTCCTCGTGGGTACCGCTGTGTCGGCCCTCGCCCCGGCCTTCGCGGTGCTACTGGCGGGCCGTGTCGTGCAGGCCACAGGCACGGCCGTGATGATGCCGCTGTTGATGACCACGTTGATGACCGTGGTGCCTGCGCAGAACCGCGGCAAGGTGATGGGCAACGTCACCCTGGCGATGTCGGTGGCGCCCGCGCTCGGGCCCGCCGTGTCCGGGGTCATCCTGCAGGCCGGCTCCTGGCGGCTGCTGTTCGTGGTCGTGCTGCCGATCGCGGCCGGGGTGACCCTGTTCGGGCTGCGCAAGCTGGAGAACATCGGTGAGCAGCAGGCGAGTTCCATCGACTGGTTCAGCGTCTGCGTCGCGGCGCTCGGCTTCGGCGGCCTGGTGTACGGCCTGAGCCTGGTCGGTGAGAGCGACCACAGGACGCTCGGCATCGGCATCGCCGCCGCCGGTATCGCGGCCATCGCGGTTTTCGCGCTCCGCCAGCTCAGGCTGCAGCGCGACGGTACACCGCTGATGGACCTGCGCACCCTCCGGTACGGCACCTTCACCCTGTCCCTGGCCCTGATGGCCATCGGCTTCCTGACGATGCTCGGCTCGATGATTCTGCTGCCGCTGTATCTGCAGAACGTGCGCGGCCTCAGCCCGCTCGAAACCGGCCTGCTGGTCATGCCAGGTGGTCTGGCCATGGGCCTGCTGGGACCGACCGTCGGAAAGGCGTTCGACCGGTTCGGCAGCCGGACGCTGGTGCTGCCCGGCTCGATCGGCATCGCGCTCGCCCTCGCCGGATACGCACAGATTGCGATGACGACGCCGTACTGGAAGGTTCTGGGTCTGCACGTGCTGCTGATGGTGGGCCTGGCGGCGACGTTCACCCCGGTCTTCGCCCTCGGCATGGGCGCGCTGCCCTCGCACTTGTACTCCCATGGCAGCTCGATTCTGGGAACGCTGCAGCAGGTCGCCGCGGCGTTCGGCACCGCGCTGATGGTGACCGTGATGTCGTCGCGCACCACCAGCCAGATCGCCGATGGTGTCGCCGCCGTGCCCGCCCAGGTGAGCGGTATGAAACTGGGCTTCGGCGTCGCGGCAGCCCTCGCCGTGGTGACGATCGCGATCGCGGCGAAACTGCCGCAGCGTGTCGCGGGCACCGACACCCCGGCCGATGCCCTCGCCGATGCCGACGCGGGCCCGCCCGCGGACGGGAATCCCGACCTCGGTGAGCGGGGCACCGTCAAGGCGTAGAGGTCCTGACCCACCCCCTCCGACTGCGCACCGATCGCGCTGCCGCCCGGAGACAACGTCCGGGCGGGAGCGCGGTCGTATTCAGCGCCGGCTCATGACCGCGAACCGGCCAGGACGTTCACGCAGCCAGGCAGCGATGCCCACCCGCCTGGGGCGAGCTGCTTGTTCTTCTCGACCTTGGGGATCGCGAGGGAGCTGCCGCCGTTCTCCGCGCTGTCGATGCCGCCCTTCTTCCACTGCGGCAGTGCGCGACGCGCCGGTCGCCTGCAGCGGACTTGACGCCCGAGGTGCAGCTCGCGGGCATACAGGCGCCCATAGTGAGCGTGTCGATGCTGCCGGGATTGGGATGTGGCCAGCCCTTGATGGCGTTGACAACGAGCCCGCCCCACGACGTCCTTGTTCGACCTTCATGGCTACGCCTCAGCGCAGCTCGCCAGGTATCGTGACGGTTGCCCTAACGGAGGTTGGTGGACAGGAGGACGACCAATCTCCGCTCGTCGAACTGGACCCACCAGACTTCGCCGCGTTGCACAAGTCCTCCAGACACAGGACGGCAGGCAGACGCTGGGCGACCCTGACGCGCTGTTGAGACGGGTGCGGCCACCGTTGATCATCGGTGTGTGAAGACTGAAGATCATGCGGTGGCCGCAGGTCACAGCGTAGACCCTGCCCGCTGGCAGGAGGAGTTCGAGGGCCTGATGAGCCAGATAGCGGGACGGTTCACGCGGGTCGAATCGCGGCGCCGGGCCCGGAAGTTGGTACTCGGCCTGCTGTCGGATCTGCCGCGCAAGAACTGCTGGACCATCGCGGAGTGGGCCGGGGACAGGACCCCGGACGGCATGCAGCACCTGCTCGGGCGGGCCAAGTGGGACGCCGACCAGGTCCGCGACGACGTGGGTGACTACGTGGTGGAGCATTTGCACGACGACGAGGCGGTGCTGGTGGTCGACGAGACCGGCGACGTGAAGAAGGGCACCGACACTGTCGGTGTCCAGCGCCAGTACACCGGCACCGCGGGCAGGATCGAGAACGCCCAGGTCGCTGTCTACCTGGTCTACGCAGGCCACCGCGGGCACGCCGCGGTAGACCGGGAACTGTACGTTCCGCGTTCCTGGACCTCCGACCCCGACCGCTGCCGGGCCGTCGGCCTTGGTGACAAGACGGAGTTCGCGACCAAGCCGGAGCTGGCCGCTCGCATGGTCACCCGATTCCTGGACGCCGGCCACCGGGCCGCATGGGTCGCGGGAGACGAAGTCTATGGCGGCAACCCGAGGCTGCGCACCGCGCTGGAGGAACGCGGCACCGGCTACGTCCTCGCGGTGGCCTGCTCACACGAAGTCACCACAGGAGCCGGGAAGTTCCGCGCGGACACACTGGCCAGGAAGGTACCCAGGAGGGCCTGGCAGAAGCTGTCCGCAGGGGTCGGAGCCAAGGGCCACCGCTTCTACGACTGGGCTGTCATCGACCTCACCGGCCCCCGGCCCGGGAGCCGGCAGTTGCTGATCCGCCGCAACCGCAGCACCGGCGAACTCGCGTACTACCGTTGCTACTCGCCGACCACAGTGCCGCTGGCCACCCTGGTGCGCGTCGCTGGATCAAGATGGCGGGTCGAGGAGTTCTTCCAGTCCGGCAAGGGCTTGGCGGCCTTGGACGAGCACCAGGTCCGCCGCTACCCGTCCTGGTCCCGCTGGGTCACCCTGGCCATGCTCGCGCACGCCTTCCTCGCCGTCGTCCGCGCGAACGAACACGACCGTCATCCCTCACCCGACGAGCTGATCCCGCTTACCTGCAACGAGATCCAACGACTGTTCATCACGCTCGTCATCCAACGCGTCTTTGACCCTGTCCACCGGCTTGGCTGGTCCGTCTGGCGACGCCGCCACCAGGCCCGATCCCAGACCAGCCACTACCGGCGACAAGCCGCTCAAGCATGAAGATCACGATCTACGGCTGGAGTACTAGCCGTCGCGCAGTCCAACAATGGGTGGCGCCGCTTACTCCCGCGCTGGCCGGCCACACGACATGACACCTCGATGTACGGGGCAGCACTCTCCACCACCGGAATTCGTCCCCCCGGCGTGATTACCTCTCCGACTAGCTTCACTATCAGAAAGACCGAAACGGCTGGGTTCGCTGTCAAACGCCTCGATTGGATGACGAAGGACAGCAGTTCGCCGGGGGCAGACAGGAAAGATCAGCGAAAGACTGGCCAATACGCCAGGAGCATGTCAACGTAGACGACCTTCCCCGAAAACCCCAGGTCAGAGAGGTGATGTCTCGTGACCGTGGCTTCCGCGAGCCCTGGATTCTCCACCACCGTCGAGGCGCTGCGTCTGCGCGAGTGGCAACTCGGCCCGGGCCAGCCCACGCTCGTCATGGACCAGTTCTCCGCGGACGACTTCAACGTCGTCGTGGATGACCGGGCGGACGTACACGTCAACAGCAAGGATGGGCGCTTCTATCTCGGCTGGTTCCCGCTCGGTCGCCCAGGCACCGACGGCGAGGGCTGGAAGATCGCTGTCACCGGTACGTCCAAGGTGCGCGGCTACCAGGTGTCCTTCGATACCGAGACACCGGCCGAGATCGTCGCCGCCGCCGTTGCTCGCGTGCTGCTGACCGCCCGGCGCGTCTAGCACTAAGGACTCAGGCCGGATGTCCCCAACCGACGGGGGCGCTCCCGCCATGGGCGATCCACGGGCCGCCACCCCATCTGCTGTCCCCCACGTAAGGAGTCTGTCCATGACACACCCGGAGATGACGGTCGGCGCTCTCATCGACCTCTTGTCCGCCTTCGACCGCGGCATGCCAGTGCGGCAGGCGATGAATCCGTTCTTCCCCATGGCGCACCGCCTCGAACAGGTCATCCAGGCCACGGACGAGACCGGACGGCCCGTCGTTTACCTCGCCGAAGGGCGGGATGCGGACACCCAGCTCGGCCATCTGCCGCCTGAGGTCGCCGTCGCCCTGGCCTGGCAGGTGCCCGTCCAGGCGCCCCCGCGCCGTCCCCGCCGCACCGCCGGCGGCAAGTAGATTCCCACCAGCCCCTTGGAGGCGCCCCTGAACCCCGACTCCCCGCTCGACCCGTCCACCCCGACCAGCGCCCAGACCGCGTACTGGGTCGGCCCACGGCACCTGGCCGGTGACGACGGACGGCTCTACGACGCCGTCGCCGACACGCTCGCCGGCCTCGGCTGGACGAGTCTGACGATCATCCGAGGGCGGCAGGAGCCGGACGAGGCGCCGGAGGACCGCCAGGTCCTGCGCAGCACCGTCCTGCACATCAGCCCCGACACACTCCGTTGGGCGCAGTGGGTGCTGCCGGACGAGCCGTTCCACCTGGGCGAGCTGCCGATCGCCTGGCACGTCTCCGCCCGCGAGGACGTCACCACGCCGGTCGCGCAGTGGTCCGCCTACTTCACCCCCGACGTCCCCGGAGAGGTTCTCGTCGACTTCCTCGTCGCGCTCGACGCCCGCGATCAGCCCGCCGCGCCGCTCGCCGGTCCCGAGCAGGTCCTCGACGCCGTCGCCGCGCACGGCTGGCTCCGCGACATCGACCAGCCGCATGCGGGAGCGGTGGACCCGACCTTCACCTCTCACCTCAGCCTCGGTGAGGTGCCGCCTCTGATCCAGGATGCCGACCCGCGCGCCCTGGTGACCGAGGGCGGCGAGGCGGGCTCGTCTGGGTGGCAGGCATGGGCTGAGCCGTCAATGGGCGCCCCCTGCTTGTGGGCTGCATCGTTCGCCGCCAGCGTGCCGCACGACCTCGTTGCCGCGTTTGCCGCCTCCCTCAGCTCCACCGCACCGGTCCTGCGGCGAGTGCTTCCCGAGAGCACCAGGGATCGGCTCCTGCGCGCCCCAGCCGACTGACGGACGCAGCCTTCGCCCCCGGGGCCCGGCTGCCTTCCACCCGTCCGACACCACGAAGCCCGGTCACCCTTACGGGGGCGGCCGGGCATCGCGCATATCACCACATTGAGCGCCTTCAAGGTCCTCACGGCGCATCAGGAAAACCAATTCACCCCGAACGGCCGGCACCGTAATCTGACCTGTTCTGCCCACGTTTGCAGGGGGTTTCGGGGAATGAGCGAGGCCACGAGCACATGGCGGCCGACTGAGTACGGCGCCAATATCGGTCATTCGTCCGCCTGGATGGCTCACCGAAAGGTGTCCCTCGACGTGCATCGGCTGCTCAACGAGGGAGACCCCGACCGCGCGATGCGCCAGGTTCTGCGCGACCCGCAAGCATCTGAAGACCGAGGCAGCGCAGAACCTGTTGAGTGAGGCGCTTACCGATTTCGACCGTGCAGTGCCGGGGGCAAGAAGGCACGGGACGTGATCAAGCACTTCGACGAGTACGCCATGGGGATCGGCAACCTGCAGCAGCCGCACGTGCGGAAGAGCGCGAGTACTCCAAGAGCCTGGTGGCGACCATCGCGGCGATGGCCAACACCTATGGCGGCATGATCCTGGTGGGCATCAACGACAAGGTGGAGCCGGGCACCGAGCGCGTCGTCGGTGTCGACGCCCAGGACACGATCGACAAGATCGCCAGCGGGTGCCGCGAGAAGTTCGACCCGCCCTGGGAGCCGACCTTCATCCCCGTCCCGTTCGACGACGGGACCGGGTGCAGTGTGGTGGTCATCCGGGTCGATGCCAACGACGCGCCCCGGCCCCTGCTGATAGACCTGAAGGCGCCGATCCGGCTGAGCGGGCAGAACTCCACCGCCGACCGCGACCGGCTTCTCAAGCTCGCCCGTGAGGAGCCGTTCGCGGGGGTGCTGCCCATGGGGCAGAACGTCATGTCCCCGAACCTGGACCGGGACGCCGAGGGCAACCCCACCGCGGACTTCATCCTCCGTACCGGCATCAACCTCCCGATGGGAGAGGCCGGTGCCTGGGGTACGGCTGCGCCTCTTCCTGCACCTCCCCCCGACGACGACCAGGACGACGCCGTTGACGGAGGCAGCTGCCTGGAGGATGACAATTCTTGGCACCCTACGCCGGGCGCTTGGCAGAATCGGGAGAGTGAAGGCAGCTCAGATATCCCGGCAGCACCTCGTCTCTCAGGTTCTGCTCAAGCAGTTTACGATGGCCGAGCCGGATGCCCGAGGCCCTCAGGTGCGTCCCGTCGATGTGCGCTACCCAGAACGCTCGAACAAGCTGAAGAGCACCCGGGCATGCGGTTGGGTCGACGCCTTCGTCGCCTTCGGCTCCCAGTCTGCCGAGGATCTGTGGAGTTCCGTGGAAAGGCGGGCTCCCGCTGCCTTCGAGGCTGTGCACGCTGGCACGCCGTTCGCCGACCCCCTGCACGTTGAGGCCCTGCGTGATCTGATCGTGCTGCACTACGTACGGTCACACCGCTATCGCGATGTGTACACGAATGCGTTCGAGACTGTGCGCGTGAAGGTCCGCAGTGAGCTCGTCGAGCGGTTTCCGCAGCCGCTGCGCCGTGAGGCGTTGCGGCAGACCGGGCTGCATCTGGCAGGTTCAGGATCCCTCGATGCCTTCGCCGAGCGCCTCGTCCAGCAGTCCGACGTCACCCGGGATTTCGGGACAGGCGCGCTGTTTCGCACCAGCATCGAGAGCATGTTCAACAAGGTGCGTGCCATGGCGTCGAAATGGCACTTGGAGGTACTGACGCCGCAGAGCGGACAGTTCCTGGTCGGCGATAATCCGGCGGTGTCCGTGCGCGCGGACACCACACCCTGGTCGTACAACATGGCCTTCGGTGACGCGCATTCCATCGTCCTACCCATCACTCCCCGCCATCTGCTGGCCCTGGGAAGGCAGAACATAGCCGGCACGATCCCCCGGGCTCTCATGGACAAGCTCAACACCGTGCAGATCCTCGCCGCCGACCGCTACGTCTACATGCATCCGCGGAGCAGGAGACTGGAGATGTTCGCTAGAGAGACGGCGAGGCGGTGGCGAACGGACCGCGTGAGCCCCTACCGTGCGTCGGCGTCAGCCTCAAGGAGCAGGAGGTCGTAGACCGGGCGGAGGCCACCACCACGGCGTCCTCCTGGGCGTCGCCCGGTGCCGCCTCCCCGTCGGCGCCGGGCGACGCCCACGAAACTCCCAGCGACCGCTGCGCACCAGCACCGCCGAGGGCTTCTCCTTCGGTCTTGCTCGCAGGGCCCGAGTCGCGGTCCTCCCACACAGTCCCGCCGACCGGTCTCGGCCGGAGGCCGGTCCGCGGTTCGGGACCCCGGGACCGCAGGCGGTCCCGGTCCGTGAGCGGCGCTGCCGGTCGACGCACGATCCCCACTCAGGAAGACACGAGAACGAGGTCTCGTCTCCAGGGGTGCTGTTCACGGGCTGCCCTACCTGCCTACACCCGGCCGCGCCTGGCCTCGATGCAGGTGGGCGCAGAATGCCTCCCAAGAGCAGGCAGGACTGGCAGGCGATCGGCAGTCAGCGGGCGTCAGGCCGGGATGTTCCCTTCGAGGAAGGCCGCAGTGTCGTTCTGGAAGGTCTCTATCCACTGACCGCGTCCGTCGCGCAGAGGGTGACCGACTGTGGGTATTCCACGGCGACACAGGTCTCGCAGATCGAGTGCGGTGACATCGTCTCCGTACCGCAGCCATTGGTCCACGACCGGCCACGAGCTGAGCACCGACTCCCCCAACCCAGCGCCGTCGAGGCGGTCGTCACTGGGACTCAGCGTCCAGGCCAGCGGACGGAAGTAGATTTCGGAGAAGATGTTGTAGTGCTGCCGGCGGGTGAGGACCCTCATCCCGTAAGCCATGCTTGCCAGGCGCGTACTGCGCGAGGGGTAAAGCGCCATCCTCAGCGTTGCACCGTCGGGCATGGTGATGTGCGGGCGCCGATGCTGAAGGTCGTGTGCCAGGCCGGGGAACATCTTCCGCAGGTGCGGCGTGGTCGCGAACATCCCAATCAGTACCGATCGCGCGACCCGGCCGGGCGCTACCGCGACGGGCGGCGCGGGTTCGGCTGCCGGCAGGAGCAGACGCGTGCGCGCACCGAAGTAGGCCATAAGGCGCGCGGCGAAGTCGCCGTAGGCCGCGTCGTAGTTCTCGCCGGCGAGACCGTTGCAGTCCCCGCACAGCCCTCGCAACCACATTCCCCCGGTCTTGGGGCGACCAGTGGTGCGCTCCTCGTTGTACACGCGCACCGTCGCGCTGGTCACGTTGCCCGTGTTCCCGGCAGCTTGGGGCGGCACGTGAGCCCTGGTCATTTTGCGGTATTCACCGCACAGGCCACAGATGCGTGAGCCCTTGCTCCACGGATCCAGCCCCAGTGTCCCCTCAGGGCGCCGCTTTTCCGACATGCACAGAGCGTAGCTAGCCGGTACGCCTGAACGCCTCGAAATTCTCGGCACGCTTTGACAACGCGCGTGACGCGTCGGAAGCGGATTCGTTGAACTGGGTGACTCCATAAAGCCGGGCTCCGGGGACATCATGGCTGATTCCCCGGGACCCGTGGTGTGTCCGGCTGCGGGCCGGGTCAGTTCTGCACGGCCGGCGACGTCGCCCTGTTCACCTCGGCGACGGGCGAAAAAGTCCCCAGCGTCCACCCCACCCTGGCAAAGACCTCGCGAATGGAAACCGTGCAGGGACAGTGACCAACTCGGAACAGGCGACAGGGCCCGCAGACTGAAGCTGCGGGCCCTGTCGTGGACGTTGTCGAGAGAAAGTCAGGGTATCTAGCGCATGGCAGCCACCCGCTCACCCTTGGAGGTCAGGTCCAGGTCGACGACCGTCTCCTCACCGGCCCTCTCCTGCACCCCCTAGCAACACCAGCCGGCCACGCCTGAGCTTGCGGATCGATTCACTGACCGTGTGAAGGCTGCTCTCGTAGACCGCGCACAGGCGCCCCTCGTGCAGGCAGACCGTCAGCTCAGCCCGCTCCTCGTCGACCTCCGCGGCCAGCTCCGCATGGACCGGTCCGGCCTCGGAACCAGCCCGCAGTAGGTACTCCAGCAGCTCCTTCTCCACAGCGGACAGCCTCACCGGCTTGATCGGCCGGCCGCTGTGCCTGTCCCACCGGGCCTCGAAACCCCGCACCTGGCCAGCGAGGAAGACCGGCCCGGCGCCATGGATGACCGCGATGCCGAGCGTCTGGTAGTTATCTCTTCACGCTCCTGTCGCCTCAAGCGTCATGAGGCGCGGGGTCAGGCCGGGGCGTCGCCCGGGGCTGGGCGGTGCCGAACAGGTCGGGATGGTCTACATCGTCCTTCCAGTAGCCGTAACGGTCACCGAGCACGGACAGCAGTGCCTGGGGGTCGACAGGGCTGCGGCGAATGACGAGGTCAAGGTTACGGACCGTGGCCAGGGTGGCGGTATGCAAGTGCGAGTGGAGGGCGGATTCAGTGAACGCTTCGACTGGTACAGGCGGGTCCTCGGGGCGCTCCGAAGCGGTCATGACAGCGTGGAGCTGGCTGAGGCGTTCTGCAGAATCATTGAGGGCCGGCTGGAGACCCTTCCGCTGGATACGGCGGTTTCCGACCAGATTGACGATGGCGGTCAGCAGGTGCCAGTCACGCCAGCCCTGTTCACGCAGCCGCGCGGCCGTGCGCTGGAAGACGGGATCAGCGCCCAGGCGCGCAAGTGTGAAACGGACCATCGGCAGCATGCGTGCATAGCGAGTACGGACGGCGTCGAGTGCTGCGCCACGCTCGTAGCCGGGGCCGGGCCCGGTCTTGGCCTGCAGGGCGGTCGAAGTGGGCTGTCCTTTGCTGGGGCTGGCGCCTCCGACGGCCGGATCGGCCAAGGCGGCCATGGCCGCGTAGTCGTCAGAGGTGAGGAAGTCGGCCAGCTCGTCGTAGGGGCGGCCGGCGGCAAGTTTGTGCCACAGTCCGCTGGTGAACGCCTGGTCGAGGAGTTTCATGAAGGCTTCGTCCGGCAGCAGTGACTGAGTGAGCAGCACGCTGACCACCGTGGCAAGCAGGGGCGCAGGAGATGAAGCGGGATCTGGAGCACTGAGGTCTTTCAGCGTTGCCGCTCCAGGGTGAGGACTGCGGCGGCGATTGACGTCATTCGATTCGGGCTGCACCGGGACTTGCGGAAGATGCGCCAGGACTTCAGTCGTGCGATGCCGCGCTCGACCGGGGCCCGGGCTGCGGACAGCGCGCGGTTGACGCTTTGCTGGGTGGGTGTGAGATCGCGGCCCGGCGGGCGTCTGAGGGGTGTCGTCACCCAGGGGCCGGCTCCCATATAGGCCCGGTCGGCGAGGATGGGGATGCCCTGGCGTTCGCAGATCCGGATGATCCGGTGGGTGCGGGCCGCGGTGAGGTCGTGTGCGCGGCCGGGCAGTGCGGGCGAGATCCACAGCAGCTGCCCGACCGGGTCGGTCACCACCTGCACGTTCACCCCGTGCCGACGGTGCTTGTGGGAGAAGTCGGCCCGGCTGTCGCCGACCCTGTCGCACTCCGCCAGGGTGCCGTCGAGCAATACGTAGTCCGGATCCGCCTCGCGCAGAGCGCGCAGCAGGCCGGGGGCGCGGTCGGCGAGCAGGTCGACGACGGCTGTCGTGTAGGCGTGGGCGGTGCCGACGGAGATGCCGAACCCGGCGGCGAGCTGAGTGAGGGTGTCGTGCCGGCGCAGGTACACCAGGCCGACCAGGGCACGCTGGTGCGGTGGGAGCTTGCAGCGGCGGTCACCCTCGCGGGCGACAATGAGCATGGTCACCCACTCGACCAGGGCATGGGGCAGGTCGAGTGCGGCAGAATACGGAACCAACGCGGCTCCTGTGCCTGTGGGTTGAGACTTCGAACACCTCCCCCAACGGCACGGGAGCCTCGTGCGTTGTGGGCATCGATCCCCTCACCCGATCAGTGGCCACACTGAAAGAGCTCACTGCGCGCAGCAGGCTGGCGACCGGGACGGCACGTCGCGATCGACCACTGGCGCAAGACGCTCGAGAAGACCGGCCTGGTCCGCATGCACGATGCCGCTGAAGCCTTCCTGGCAGAGTTCGGTGGCCTGGACGTCCAGATCAGCGGACCCGGGATCACCTGCGCCAAGACCCCCCTTCAACTTCGACCCGGACAACCTGATCGGCGAGGAAGACCGCTTCGCCGACTGGAGTCACACCATCGGGCGCGCCATCTGCTCCTTGTGCGGGAAACAAATCTGTACCTGCACGGCGTTGTTGATTTTCGGCGTGATCGAACTGCTCCGGGAGGAAGCTGCCTTGTCGACATCCGCCTCGTCCGCCCCCGGGGACCGACCGGACAACTGAGCTTCCCCCCCCTTTGTCAGCGGCCGAAGTGCACATGGGCCGCCCAGAGGCTCGGGGACAGCGGATGCCGGGCTCTCACGGCGGCTACAGCTGTGTGCAGTGCCCGAGCCGAGGCGGTGGGGTCCGGTGGCCTGGTGCCCTCCGCCGTCAGCTGTGTGTAGACAGTTTCAGCGATGCGCGTGCCGGCGGTTCCCTGCACCTTCCACAGGCTGCCGATGACGCTGCGATACCCGGCGGTCTGGAAGGCCGCCGTGATGTGCAGCGCCTCATCGGCGAACCTCGGCGCTGTGTCGGTCGTTTCGCAGGCGGAGAGATAGGCCAGGTCCGCGTGGGGGATGTCGAGCCGGGAGACGTCGGCCACCGTGAGCGCCCGCGCCTGGTGGTCGTGGAGCAGGAGCCTGCTGTAACCCCGGCCGCGTAGGTCGCTGACCCCATGGCAGACGAAGTGGGCCACTGAGCTGCGGCGCAGGGCCGCCGTCACCGCGGTGTGGGTGGCATCCGGCCCGTACAGGGGCGTTGCGTCGGGGAGGAGGCGCTCCAGGGCGGCGCACTCCGCTTCGGCCGAACGCAGGGCCGGTGCGCCCGGTGTGTCCGGCAGCCCGACGATCAGGGTGCCGCCTTCGGGGCGTCGGTCGGCAGGCGGAGGGTCGTCGGCGCCCGGCCCGCCGTCGGGGCCCGTCGCCCGGCGTGCGTACGCCAGCGCCCCGATGGTGGGGGTGTACGAGGTGGCCGCGCGATCGAGGACCGAGGGCCCGCGCCCGGCCTCGGCGTACCGCTCGGCCACGTGCAACGGGAGGAAGGCCATGATGCCCACCGGACACCACCACAGTCTGGGCAGGGCTGTTCCCCCGGGCGGCGGGACGCTCATGCCGCAGGCGTCCAGCACGGGCGAGGCGACCCTGTCCCACAGGTCGCCGAGCACCTTGCTCAGGTCCCGCTGGGCCGTCTTCCGGCCGCCATAGCTCGGTTCGCCGTAGACGCGCCTACAGGCCGACCGCAGCCGTACCACCAGGTCCAGCGCGATGTCCCACGAGAGACCGGTCAGTTCGACGACGTCGACGGGCCGATCACCTTCCGGACGCAGGACCAGCGCGTCGCTGCGCAGGGGGCCCGCGTAGATGGTGACGACGGGTCCCTCGGCGGCCTGCGCGCGCAGTTCACCGAATGTGGGCGGCAGCAGAAAGCGTGAGAAGTCGTCGTGGGACCGCCTGATACGGGCCAGCAGATCCGTCCAGTCGTCCGCGAATTCCTTGCGGCGCCTGGCGGCGGCGCGGTCGGAGAGGGCGGGGTCGAGACCGGAGCCGGTGGCCGTGGGCGAGAGGCTTTCCGCCGCCTGGGTCCGGGAGCGGAGAGCTCGGAACTCCTCGGCGAGGCCCGGTTCACGGTCCTCCAGCGCGTCCAACGGGGTCCGGGTTCCCACCAGTTCCGACTGGAGCAGCGCGCGTGCCTGCTCCAGCAGTTCCAGGGCGCGTCCGGGCCGTCCTGCGGCGGTGGCGGCGCCCGCCGCGTCCGCGGCCAGCCCGGCCACCGCGCCGAGGCCGGATTCCCGGTCCTCTCGCAGGAGTTCGCGGGGCGCGATCCTCGGCAGCAGATCGACGGCCCGTTCGAAGGCGGCGAGGGCGTCGGTGTGGTTCCCGGCCAGGTAGGCCGCCCGGCCGGCCAGCCGCGCGGCCGCGATACGGTCCTCCGCCCTCGCATCATGACGTGCGGCGACGCGTTCCGTCAGCTCGTCGTGGGCCTCTTCGAGTGCCGCGCGGCCTCGGTCCCGGTCGGGATGGGCGGTGCCGAGAGCGAACAGCGCCTGGCCGAGCGTACGTACCGCGGCAGGCATCAACGTGGATCCCGCGGGCAACATGGTCACCGCTCCGCGGGCCGAGGCCACCGCCTCCTCGAGGTGCGTCACGCTGCCCGGCGGTAGCGCCTCCCCTTCCGGCCCCGCCTCGCACAGGGACTGGGACAGGATCAGCAACCCGCCGGCCCGGTCCGGATTGTCCTCGTCCAGCGCGGCCACGGCCGAGCGGCAGATGTCGACGGCCTCCCGTGCGGCCGCGGGGTCCCGGCCGCTCCGAGCCGTCTCCAGCAGCAGCCGCGCGAGGTCGTACAGGTTCCCGGCGTGATGGGGGTGGTCGGGCGGGTAGCAGGTGACGGCGAGCCGTGCCAGTGTGACGGCCTCGGCCAGTGGTTCGGGGTCCTGTTCGCGGGTGGAGAGCACGTGGAGCGCGTTGACTAGCCGGTTCATCACCATCACGCGGTGGGCCTGCCCCTCTCTGGTGGCGGCCAGGGCCCGGCGGCCCGCCTCGACCGCCCACAGCAGGGACTGCAGGTCGCCGTCCCGGTCGTGGCGCCACCGAAGGGCGAGGCACAGATCCGCGAGGGCCATCGCGGCCCTGGGCCCGTCCGCCGCCTCGCGCGCGACGGTGGAGGTGTGGCGGACGTACTCCTCGAGGTGTGTGTCGTCGCCGGTGTCGGTGTACAGCAGGCGCAGGGACGCCGCGAGACCGGACAAGCACAGGGTGCGGTCCAAGGGGTCGCCGCCGACGGTTTCCACCGCGTTCCGCGCGGCGGTGAGCGAGGCGTCCATCAGCGCGCGGTCACCGGTGCGAGCGGCCAACGCCCGCAGTGCGTTGCCGTGGTTGGACAGGGCGACCGCCCGGCGCGGGTCTTCGGCGGCGAAGGCCGCGATCGTCGCCACCCCCATCATGGTCGCCTCGTCCACCAGGCCGTCGTCGTCGGTTCGTGTGAACAGGGACACCAGCGCGTTCTGTAGATTGCCCGTCACGATGGCGCGCAGCGGCCCCTGCCGGTCCCGGGTGAGCGCCTCCGCCTTCCTGCCCACCGCCACCGCCTCGTCCAGCGCGGCGCGTTCGCGGATGTTCTCGCAGTACAGCGAGTGGAGGGCGTTGCAGAAGTTGGCCATGCGCCCCGGTAGGTTGCGGTCACCCGGATCGGAGCATCGTACGGCCTCGCGGTTCACCTCGACGGCCTCGGTCAACAGGTGTGTGCCGCCCTGACGTTGATGGAGTTCCTCCAAGGCCGATCCGAGGTTCGACAGCAGGGCGGCCTTCGACGGCTGGCCCGCCGCCGCGTCGCGGCTCCTCGCCGCTCTCCCGGTCTCGACGGCCTCGACCAGAAGCGCGATCTCGCCGGTGCGCGCGAACAGGATCTGCAGGGCACCGGTCAACTGAAAGTGAAGGGTGTCCCGCGCGTCGGCGGCAGCGACGGCTCTCCTCAGTACGCGGACGATGCGCCGAAGGACGTCGAGATCCCCTGTGCGCCCGTACGCGTCCATCAGTTCGTCGAGGGACTGCTGATCCGACCTGTCGAAGCCGTCGGACTCGGGAACCGTCATATGCGTCCTGTCTTCGTCGAGTTTCCGTCCCCCCGGTAACTACCTTCCGTATTGCCTACACTGCACAGAGCGAGCCATGCAGCGAAACGGTCCAGGTGTGGATGGTCATCGACGCGTGGGGCCGACGGGCCCGCGTGCGAACGGAAGCGAGCCGTTTATGGAGTTCCCGCCCGAACCCGTCGAGGGATTTTCGGAGTTATCGTCCGAGGACGTGCAACCGCTGGCGAAGGTGGGGCTGTTCCTGAGGGACGACGTCCGCTCCTGGGAACCGCATCCCACGGGGGCCGTGGTCGGCAACATCGTCTTCCACGGCTGGCAGGTACGGGCGCTGCCGGGTAGGTCGCTCGAACTGCCGGGCCGTGACGCGTATCTGGTCAAGGCGCGCTACGACGTGGACTTCGACCCGGAGGTGCCGGGGCCTCGATGGGCCGAGGCGGGCTTCTCGTTCGACGCCGGGGACCTCATTGTCACCGCCGCGCTGCCCACCAGTGTGGCCGGGCCCGAGCCGGCGCGGACGTACGTACTGACGCACGACCTTGATTTCGCCCTGCCGGACACCGACGGCCCTGGCGGCGCGGGCTCGCGCGGCGACAGAGGCGGAAGCGGCGGCGGGACGCTGGCGCGAGTGCCGCTCCCCGCCCTCACGCCGGACATCACCGTCTTCGGGGTCGGGGGACGCGCCTGTCGCTGGCGGCATCGCGCGGTGGACGGCGGCGAGGTACGCCTGGGCTCGCACGTCGGCTGGTTTGTCCTTCTGGCGCCGACCGGCTGTGACGAGGTGCACGTCACGGCGAGGGCGGGCTACAACCTCACCGAGGAGGCTGCGATGGGGATGCAACCCCATGCCGGCAGGGACGAGTTCACCGTACGGCTTCCGATCCCGGAGGTGCCCGAGCCGTCGGTGCCGCCGTCGCAGGGCTCGACGCGGCAGCTCGTCCACGGGACGGCGGTCACCGCGGAGGCCCTCAGGGGTTCCACCGAAACGCGCATGGGCTTCGGTGTCGACGTGGTCGGGTACTCCGACCGCGACGCCCTGGGCCGGGAGGCACTGCAGACCCGTCTGGACCGGCTCGTACGCGTGGTCCTCGGCGACATCGGCTTCGACCTGGTCGGTCTGGAGCACCAGCGCAACGGGGACGGCATGAACGTCGTCCTGCCCCTGGACACCGACATCACCCGGGCGCTCCCGGGGCTGGTCAACGCGATGGGAGCCCAGCTCCGCGAGGACAACGAGCGCCACGACGACCGGATGCGGCTACGGATGGCCTGCGACGTCGGCACGTTCAAGAAGGGCGCCAACGGCTACGAGGGCGAGGCGGTCCTGAGCTTCTGCCGCCTGCTGGACAGCCTCCCGCTGCGCGATGCCCTCAAGGCCCACGAGGGCGCCGAACTGGGCGTGCTGATCAGCCAGTTCCTCTACGGACAGGTTCTCACTCCGGGCTATCCCGGGTTGAACCGGGAGGAGTTCACCAGGGTGACCGCCGTGGTGAAGCACTATCAGGCGGACGCGTGGCTGTACACGTCACCGAGTGCCGGGAGCGCGGAATGACCCACCCGCTCTCCGAGCGCGCGGATCTGCTCGCAGCCGTTCGCGCGTACACAGACGCCGCCGTCGACGACGACGGGGCTGGCGGAGCCACCGGGGCCGACTCCCTCGCGGCTCTCGGACGCCTGCTGGCCCAGGTCGGCGACCTCTTCGACGACGTGGAAGCGGCTGTCGCGGCGGGGCAGTTGCATCTCCGGCGCGCCGCGGTGCGGGAGACGGACGAGGACGCCGCGCAAGCGGACCTGCGGACGGCGGCCTGGTACTTCCTGTCTGTGATCGCGGAGGGTGTGGCGGATCCGCCCCGGGCCGTCATCGACTTCTACGCGCGTGCCGCAGTCTCGGATGTGCCCGGCGCCGGGCCGCCGACCGCCCCCGGGCTTTCCCTCCGTGCTTGCCAGGACCGGGTGGTGACGGCGATGAAACGACACGGGGCGGGCTCCCGGGGCGGCGCAGCCCTGCGGCCGGCCCTGTTCGTCCTCCGGCACCTCGCGGCGACCTCGACAACAGGCACCGACCAGCGGGCGGCCTGGCTGTCCAACCTCTCGGGTGCTCTGCTCACGCTCTACCGCCAGGAGGGTGAGGCGGGGCTGCTGGACGAAGCCGTCGCGGCGGCACGCGAAGCCGTCCGTACGACCGAGACCGCGGCCACGGGCACCAGTCACGTCGGCGGCACCGGCACGGACACCTCCACCGGCACCACCGTGCAGGACGGATCGTCCGCCGCCCCGTCGGACCACGACCTGGTGGAGCACGACCTGGCGGACCGCCTGATGAACCTCATCGGGGCGCTGCACGCCCGCTACGGCCGAACCGGCTCCCCGGAGGATCTGCGGGACGCCCTGGAAGCCGGCCGCAAGGCCGCCTCCCTCGATTCCGCACCTGTCCAGAGCCGGGCACGTAATCTCAGCAACCTCTCCCTGGCGCTCCTGTCCCACTTCGAGAGGACCGATGACGAGGAGGCGCTCGTCGAGGCGGCGAGTCACGCCCGGCAGGCCGTCGCCCTCGTGCCCGAAGGCCCCGGGACCGCCCTGCTACTCACCAACCTCTCCGCCGTTCTGGGGTCGTTGGGGTCCCGGAACACGGACGCCGACATGCTCCGGGAGTCCGTGGACGCGGCCAGAAGGGCCGTGCTCCGCGGTGGTGACGCTCTCGACGGCCCCGAGGATTTCGTGCTCCCGCTCGCCCAGGCCCTCTTCGAGCTGTACGAGACGACCTACGACACGACTGTCCTCGACGAGTGTGCGGCGGTCTGCCGCGCGGCGCTCGTCTCACTGCCCGCGCACCACCCCGAGCGGTACCGCTATCTGCTGAGGCTCGGACGGACTCTGCGCGCGCAGGCACACTCCGCGGCAGGCGACGCCGCGGTGCTGTCCGACGCGGTCGACACCCTCAGGGAAGCGGCGGCGGCCACACCGCCCGGTAGCCCGGGCAGGGCGAACACCCTCGGGAACCTGATGCTCGCCCTGCAGGACGTCTACGACGGAACCGGTGATCCCCGGGCTCTGGACGAGGCGATCAACACCGGTCGGCTCGCCGCGGAGGCCGCCGCCCAGGGCGATCCCGCACTTCTCAAGATCCAGGGCAATCTCGCCAACTCCCTGCTCGACCGCTACCGTCGGGCCGGCGACATGACGGACCTCGACGAAGCGGTGGAGATCGGTCACCGCGCCGTGGCCACGATTCCTCCCGGCCATCGTGACGAGGCCGGCCATCTCACCTCGTTGGCACACCAGTTACTCGTCCGCTATCAGGCGACGGGAGACCCGTCGGCCCTGACGGAGAGCATCGCCGCCGCGCGACGTGCGGTGGACAGGGCGAGCGCGGGCGGCGCCACCGCTGTCGCCGCGTGGTCCAACCTGTCCGTCGCGCTGGCGACGCTCTTCGAACGGACCGGATCGCTGGAGGCCCTCGACGAAGCGGTGGCCCTCAGGCGGGAGACGGTCCGCGCGACACCCGTCGGCTCACCAGCGCTCGCGGGACGGCTCTCCAATCTCACCGGGGTGCTCCGGATGGTCTACGACCACACCGGGAGCCGTGCCGCGCTGGAGGAAGCCGCGGACTGTGCGCGCCGGCTCATGTCGACGCTCACACCGGGGCAGGCGGAGTACCCCCTGCGCATGGCGAACACGGCCACCACGCTCCATCAGTGGAGCGAAGTGGCTCATGACAACGAGGCGGGCGAGGAAGCCGTGACCGCCGCCGGCTTGGCGGTGGACGCCGTGCCGGAGACCCACACAGCGCGACCGGCTCTGCTGAGCAACCACTGCGGCATCCTCCTCGCCCGCTACCGGCGGACCGGAGTTCTCGCCCAGCTCACCGATGCCTGGAACGCGGCCCGCGCGGCGGTCCGCACCGCGCACCCCGACGATCCGGACCGGCCGCTCTACCTGCTGAACCTCGCGATGGCGTCACGGTCCCGGCACGAGCGCACGGGCGATCCCGACGTACTGCGCGAAGGCATGGGCGCGGCCGAGGAGGCACTGCGCCTCGCTCCTGCCGGACATCCGCTCAGGCCTCAACTCCTATCCCAGATGAGCCTGGGGCTGCAGGCCCGCTACCAGCGGAGCGGTGAGCTGCGACATCTGACCGAGTCGGTCAAGGCGGCACGCGAGGCCGTCCTCTCGTGCCCGTCCGACCACCCGGACCATGCCATGTACCAGTCGAACCTTTCCGCGGCCCTGCAGATACTGCACCAACGGCAGGACCCGCCGGACGCCGCGCACACGATCGGCGAAGCGGTCACCGCCGCCCGTGCGGCGGTCGTCGTCACCGAGTTCGGCGATCCCGACCTGCCCGCCCTCCTCTCCCATCTGTGCGGGGCGTTGATGTTCCAGTACGCCTTCACCGGCGGTCTGCGGGAGCTGGCCGCCGCCGTCACCGCCGGCCGCCGGGCCGTCGCCCTCTCCCCGCCCGGCCACCCCGACCAGACGCACCGGCTCGCCAATCTCACGGCCGCATGGCGGCTGCGGTACCGTCACGACGCCTCGCCCAGGGCTCTCCGCGAGGCGGTGGCCACCGCCCGCCGCGCTGTGGTGTCCCTCGCCCTCGACCACCCTGACGAGGCCTCCGTCCTGACCGGCTGCGCCGCCGCGCTGCGGACCGCGTACCGGGCCGGTGCGGGTCGAGCGGAGCTGGAAGAAGCCCTGCGCCTCCTCTACCGGGCGGCGCTCTCCACGGTCAGCCCGGTCGGGGACCGGCTCAGGGCGGCCCGTGCCCTCGGCCGTGCCGCCCTCGAGGCCGACGAGACCGGCCGGGCCCTGAAGGCCTACGAGAGCGCGGTCGACCTGCTCGGGCAGCTGGCTCCCTGGCGGTTGTCGCGCGCGGACAGGGAGTTCGGTCTCGGGGAGATGGAGGGACTGGGAAGTGAGGCCGCCGGGGCGGCGCTGAGCTGCGGTGATCCCGGGCGGGCCGTCGAACTGCTGGAGCAGGCGCGCGGTGTGATGCTCAACCAGACCCTCGACATGCGCGGCGACGTCGACGAGCTACGGGCGACCTGTCCGGACCTGGCCGACGCGTTCGAAGCGCTCCGGGCAAGGCGGGACGCCGCCGACCACATCAGCCTCGCTGAGCAGTTCGGCGAGACGTCCGGGGCGCAGGACGGCGGATCCGGCGATCCCGACGGCGTGAACGGCCCTGGCGAGGCCGTACGGCGCATCGCCGCCGAACGGACCGCGATGGACTCGGAATGGCACGCGCTCCTCTCCCGCATCCGGGCCCTTCCCGGCCTGGAGGGCTTTCTTGGCAGCCCCGACCTGGAAACACTGCGACGGCAGGCCGAACACGGCTTTGTGATCATGCTGGCGGTCAGCAGGCACCGAGGGGACGCCCTGGTACTCACCTCGGATCCGCACTCCCCTGTCATCGTCGTCGGCCTCCCCGAAGTGACCGAGAACCGAGTGATCGACTGGGCTGACCGGCTCCTCGGGGGACGAGTGCCGGGCTCCCCGCCGGTGACCGACTACGCGCAGGCCAAGCGGCGCATGCGGGATCTGGTCGAGCTGCTGGAGTGGCAGTGGGACCATGTCGCGGGGCCCGTGCTGGAGCGGATCGGCCTCACCCGCTCCCTTCGGCCGGACGACGACCCCGGTGAGTGGCCGAGGATCTGGTGGTGCCCGGCCGGTGTCACGGCCTTTCTGCCCTGGCACGCTTCGGGCCACCACCAGGAGGGCGGAGCGCGGGGCGGGACCGCGCGCACCGTCATGGACCGCGCGGTCTCCTCCTGGACGCCGACCGTCCGGGCCCTGGCCCACGCGAGGCGCCTGCCCGGCGCCGCCGCGTCCAGGAGCGGACAGGGCGCCCTGCTGGTCGAGATGGCACAGCCGGCCGGAACGGCCCGCCCGTTGCGGCACGTGGAGACCGAGACCGAACACATCGTCGGCCTGCTGCCCGGCGCGACCCGGATCGGGCCTCCGCACAACACACCGCGGACCGTGCTGGACGCGTTGCCCGCCCACCCGGTGGTGCACTTCGCTTGCCACGCCGTCAGCGAGTGGGGCTCTCCGGGGCGCAGCGGACTCCTGCTGAGCGACCGCGACGGGTACGGCGACGGGGGTGGCAGCGGCACGGCGCGCCTCACGGTCGACGCGATCTCCTCACGGCACATCGCGGGTGCCGAACTCGCCTATCTCTCGGCGTGCAGTACCTCGCTGACCAACCAGAGGCTGGCGGACGAGTCCGTTCACATCACGGCCGGATTCATGCTCTGCGGCTACCGCCACGTGATCGGCACCCTCTGGCCCGTCGACGACACGATGGCCGGAGAGATCGCCGTCGACTTCTACACCCGGCTGGCGGGAGACGACGGCGCGGGCCTGCGGACGGAGAGCGCGGCGCACGCGCTGCACCTCGGCCTGCACCAGGGGAGGGCGAAACGCCCGTGGGCGCCGTCGCTCTGGGCGGCGCATCTGCACACCGGGGCCTGAGCTGGCTGTGTCGTGCTCCGGGTGGCGCGGTCATCGCCGGCGATCAGGCGAGTACTGCGGCGATGACCACGAGCATCAAGCCGAGCGCGAAGAAGGCGAGCGACATCTGGACGTGCCGGTGCTTGCTCCAGGCGATCTTGCTCATGACGATGAGCTGACGGCTGAGGACTGGGAGCAGGGTGTGGGTGCGCCTCAGTGACTCCGCCAACTCCGCCGCCTCACGGTGCATCAGGTGGCCGAAGTAGACGAAGTTGTCGGAGGCCTCGGCCTGCATCCTGGGGGCACGAAGACGGGGTACGACGACGAGTACCGCGAAGACAGCCCCGATTAGGATGAGCGTGCTGCCGGCCCACAGCAGGCAACGGGGTCCCCACCCGCGCAGATCGCCGAAGATGTTGCCGTTTCCGGAGAGTGCGATGATCCCGGCCGCGGCCGCCGATTCGAGGGTGAGCGCGAACGCGGCCTTGGCATCGACCCGGGCTGTCCACTCCCCGACCGCCCCGTGAATCCGCCAGGCCGTCTCCACGGCCTTCTCCTCGGTCTCGGGGCTCGCTCCGCTCGGTTGGGACATCAGGTCTCGCACCGGTGAGAGGCTCGGCAGATCATCGGCAAGTGTTCTCCTCACGAACGGCGCCGGCCCGGCCCGTGAGGTCCGGGGCCGGTCGGCGTATCCCTATGGCGTGTGCTCCTGATTGGCATACCCAGTTCCGGGCGGACATTAGCGAGTACGCGGTCCACACACGGGGTCGTGGGTCAGTGACCGACGTGGAACGTGGCCTGATTACGCTCCGCCGCCGTGGCGACCGGGTCGACCCGCAGGGTGTCACCGGCGTGCCGGATGTAGCGGTCCGGGGAGTTGTGCGCACGAAACGAGGACCAGGTGGGGTCGGCCAGTCCCGGGGTCCGGTGGAATGTGGCGTCCTGGCCGAACGTGGCGGTGCCGTCGTGGGCGTCCAGCCTCAGGGCGTGGTCGTGGTGCCGCAGATGGCGGGCCGGGTCGCCCGTCCCCGACCGCCGCGACCCGCGAAGTCGCGGTGGATGTCCAAACCGATGAACCGCCCCACTGTCCGCCTCCCTGTGCCGACTTGAACCTGATGCGGGAGTCAGCTGGGCGAAACGACACCTACGGAATCGCGCTCACGACGCAGCCAGGCAAGTCGCAGGGGCGGCCATCTACAAAGGCGGGCTCGCAGTCCATCGTTCAAGATCGGCCTGCCCATGCTGATTCCCCGGGCACCCCTTGTCCTGACGGTCGCACCGTACAACCGGGCCGAAACCCGGTCACCAGGACACGGACAGCGGCACCCACGACTTTCATACTTGGTACGAACCCCATCGAGTCCACGTTCTCCACCGTCCGGCTGCGGACCAAGGTCACTCGCGGCGCCGGCTCCCGCACCGCAGCCCTGGCGATGGTCTTCAAGCTCGTCGAGTCCGCCCAGGCCCGGTGGCGGGCCGTGAACGCGCCCCACCTCGTCGCCCTCGTCCGGGCAGGCGCCCGCTTTGAACGCGGCCGGCTCGTCAAACGCCCCGAGGCGGTTGCAGCATGATCGAGGCCAGCCGATTCCCTGGGGGCCAATGTGACATGGTCTGAACACGTGGTGGTGCGAGACGGCGTCCGGCTTGCCTGCCGGGACTGGGGCGGGCCGGGACAGCCCATCGTGTTGCTGCACGGCCTGGCCGGTCACGCGGGTGAATGGGACGTGCTGGCCGGGCGCTTGAGCTCCCGGTATCGAGTCGTCGCGGTCGACCAGCGCGGGCACGGCGCCAGCGAGCGCCACCCGCAGGACGCCTCCCGCGCCGCCTACGTCGCCGACGTCATCGCCGTTGTCGATCAGCTGGCGCTGCAGCGGCCCGTCCTGGTCGGCCAGTCGCTGGGCGGACACACCACCATGCTCACCGCCGCCGCACATCCCGGGCGCGTCCGCGCGCTCGTGCTCGTCGAGGCCGGCCCCGGCGGTCCGAACCCGAACGGCCCCGCGGACATCGGCAGATGGCTCGACTCGTGGCCGACACCGTTTCCCTCACGCGAAGCGGTAGCCGCATTCCTCGGCGGCGGACCGGTCGGCGCGGGCTGGGCGGCCGGGCTGGAAGAACGCGAGGGCGGATGGTGGCCCCGCTTCGACCGGGACGTGATGGTCCGCTCGCTGGCGGAGAACGCCCGGCGTTCCTTCCGGCACGGGTGGGGGCAGGTCGCCTGCCCCCACCCTGGTCGTCCTGGCCCAATCCAGCTTCATCCCCGCGCAGGAAGCCGACGAGATGCTCCGGCAGCGACCCGCCACCATGGCCATGAGCATCCCCGGCACCGGCCACGACCTGCACCTGGAACAGCCCGAGATCCTGCACACCGCGCTCTCGGGCTTCCTCGAGGGCCTCACTTGAGAACTTCTGCGCGGCCACAACGACACCAAGGGCAGACCGGCAGATAGCCACCGATCCACAGGTCTTGACAATTACTCCGGCCGCACTGTGGAGCCGCTTCGGCTCCTTCTCTTGCATAGGCTGCAGCAGCCGGACACGATCGTCCTCGGAATGGCCCTCGCCCGCAGAGCGCTCGATGCCGGCGCGGCATTCATCGTCGCGGCTGTGGCCAGCAAGCTCTCGGCAGACGGATGCCACCGTGCTGTCGAAGCCCTGCAGCGCATCTTCGACGAGGTCGACGAAAGCGTGTACCAGTAAGAACGCGCGCTGGCCGCTCAGCACCGCCTGGGAACCGGGATGGTCGCCCAGCCTCCAAAGGCGCCCGGCCAGCCGTGGCAGGCCATCGGCGAGGACGAGGCGATCGTGGCGCCTCTCCGGGGCTCGTCTGGTGCTTCCGTCCGTCGGGGCCGCCGGGACCGGTCATGCTCGCCGGCCCCGACGCCCAGGTGGACGAAACTCCGTGATCACCATGCGTCGTGTTCTGTCTGTGCGCAACAATCGGTCCTTCGGGGCGTGATGCCCGGTGGGCACGATGCACGGGGTGGACCGATGGAGGATATACGGGAGCTGCTGGCCGAGTACGGGCAGTGCCACAGCACTGAACTGTCCGAGTCGGACAGGCACCGACTCCTTGGCGACGTGGTTGTGGCTCTGATCCGGCGCACCGACGAGGAAGCGACGGTGGATTACCGCGTGCCGGATGAACCGGCCGTGTTTTTCGAACTCGACGGACGCGACTACGCGATCACCGTGCTGTCGGCTTCTGGACCCGATGTGCCCGAGGCCGCCCGGGCCGCAGTGCGGGCTCGCGATCAGCGGGGTCTTGGGCCGGGGGTGCGCTGGGTTCTTGTGTGCGCGCGGACTCCCGGCCGTGCGGTGGACGATGCCCTGCGCGCGGCCCTGGGCATGCAGGGCGTGCTCTTGGACCAGGACTACTTGGAGGCAGCCGTGTGCGGGCTTGCCCCGCTCGCAACGCTGATCCGTGCCGCCTTCCGCGCGCCGCGGCCGCCGTACACGCCGCTGCAGGAGATCCTGTTGAAGGAGCCGGAGGTATCGGCTCCGTTGCTGTCCCTGTCGTCCCGTCCGTCCGGACCGGTCACCGTGCCGTCCCGGACGGCGCCGGGCATCGTGGCCTCCGTGGTTCTGGCCAGGGAAGACTGGCCGCTGCGTCCGAGCGGCCTTGCCTGGGAGTCGCCGGAGCGGGCGCTGGTCACCACCGAGTGCGGGCTTGCGGAGGTGGATCTGCAGCGGGGCGGGCTTCGGTGGCGGCTGCCGCTGCCCGACGTGCACGGTGCCGCCGTCGTGCTGCCGGATGGAGCCGTATGTGTGCTGTGCGGGCCGGCGGTGGTGATGTGGCATGGCGGCGTGCTGCGGGTGGTGGGCGGTGGGTTCGAGGCGAACGCCAGCCTGCTGATCGGCCCCGATGGGGGTGTGTGGGTGCTGTCCGGATCCGGGGCGACGCTCGGCGCTGCCACCGGCTCGACTCTCGCGCTGACCCGGCTCGGCGACAAGGTAGGCGATCAGCAGCGGTTTTCCATCGCCTTCGACGCGGCGGTGCGGTCGGCCGCTTGGCTGGACGGGCGGCGCTTCCTCCTTGCTGCCGGCGGGCACAGCGCCGTCGTTGACCTCTCCGTCAGCACGAGCGCCGGCGGGCGGGAGGACTGGATGCTGACCCCGGTGTCCTACCCGGGGCACGTGGCGCGTGGCGGCAGCAATGCCGTCCTGGTGGCCGGGCGGGCTGGCTCCGGCATCGGCGTGGAATTGCACACCCTCGACGCGGCAGCCCGCAAGAGCGAGCCGACCGCCGAGGTACAGCTCGGCGAGGTGCTGGGCCTGGCCCAGAGCCCGGAGGGCGGGCCCGCCTACCTGCTGGGCGCGCTGCCGACGAACGACATCGGCGCCATCCACCCCGTCCTGATGAAAATCACCGGCCACTTCCCTGCCGGGTCGCACGCGGTCGAGGAGCAGCCGCCGGCGCACGCCGCCGATCCGTACGCCGCGGTACGCCAGGAGGCCCGCGGCGAGCGCAACGACTACGCCTTGGAGAAGTTCCCTCTTCCAGGCGGCGACAAGGGCGGCATGGGCGTCGTCCACGAGGCCGTCCACAAACCGACGAACACTGTCGTTGCGTTCAAGAAGTCGAAGTCGCTGCGCGAGAAATTGACCGCGCGGATGCGGCGTGAGATCGAGGCCGCCCAGATGCTTGGCGGCAACCGCCACGTCATGCCGGTCCTCGACTTCAGCTCGCGAGCCGAGTGGTTCGTCATGCCGCTGGCCCAAGGCACCGCCGAGCAACGCCAGCAGGAACTGCAGCACGACGGCGACGAACTGCGGGCCCTGGTGGACGCGGTCGCGGCTGCCCTGGCCGACGCCCACCGTCTCGGCTACCTGCACCGGGACATCAAGCCGGCCAACATCCTGCATCTCGACGGCCGGTGGGTCCTCGGCGACTGGGGCATCGTGCGCCGACCCCGCGGTCAGACAACCAGCCCCGGGCGCACCGGCCGGGAGATCGGCACGCTCGAGTTCGGTGCCCCCGAGTTGTCCGTCGATCCGCACAACGCGAGTCCCTCCAGCGATATCTACAGCCTGGGAAGGGTCATCGGCTGGCTGCTGACGGGCACCAAACCCGAGGCGAACGTGCCCCTGCTTCCGCCGCACGGCAGTCCCTGGCGTGCGGTCGTGAGGCAGTGCACCTTCCGTGAGCCATCGAACCGCCCGCAGACCATCGACGAATTCCTCGACCTGGCCGAGCGCGAGATGGCCTCGCCCCTGGAGCTGCCGATTGCGCGGGCGCAGCAGCTTCTGCAAGGAGCCGAGGAGGGGGACGCCGAGGCAGCTCGCCGGCTGCTCGCGCTCGTTGCCGACCACGGCGGCGACTACGAGCTGTACCTGGACGCCCTGCCGCGCCTGGGCATGGACATCGCCGCACCACTCCTGCTCGCCAACACCGAACAAGCCCACGCCCTGGTCCAGGCGATGACCGGGCACGTGCACGGCGACGGCACCAGCTGGCCCAAGTGGGACGAATTCAAGCGGGCCATCGCGTGGCTGCGCGGCGTCGCACGCCACGCCGCCCGTGAAGAGGAGTGGGATCTGCTGGAGGATGCGGCCCGCGGCATGTGCACCTGGGACGCGGCGTCCAACGAGTTCGACCAGCAGATCGCAACCCGGGACTGGCTGCGCCAACTGCGCGGCCAGGCCGCTCAGATCCTCGCCGCTGTACTGCGGGAACACCCCGGAAGCGCGCGCTACTACGACGAACTGACTAGCGAGCGCTCCGTGGACATGGCCATCCGCAGTGCCATCGCCTCCGCGACCAGCCGCTGACCGCAGGATCATCCGACGCGACGGCCTTCTGTGAGCTTGTTACAGGTACCAGGGTGTCGGTGGAGCAGGCGGGCAGGGCGAGGACGGTGACGGCGGTGAGACCGAGGGCGGTGGTGGCGACGCGAACGTGCATGGCGGAGCTGACCCCTTTGCTACTGGGCAACGGTTGGGCAGCGCGGGCCCGTGGGCCCGTGGGATTGCAGGGGTGGCGGTCAGTGGCCGAGGTGCCGCAGGCAGTCCTCGAACGTTTCGTGGTGCGCGTCCGCGGGGCCAGCGTGCCGGTTGTACCAGGCGGTGTCGAGGCGGGTCTCCCGCTGCTGGTGCCCCTGGCGGCAGCGCAGCCAGATCTGGTCGCGGGTGGAGAGGATGAGCCAGTCCCGGTACGCGCCGCACTCGGCGCAGGCAACGACCTCGCTGTCGAGGACGATCGGCTGCGTCCAGGGCATCATCCGGCCGTCGAGTTGGTCGTGGCTTGGCACGCGCAGCTCGGGAGGAAGGAAGTCGTCCACCGCTGGTGCTGGTTCAGTGGGCTGCTGCGTGGCCCGCAGCCGTTCGACCTCCGGTGGAACCTGGCCGGCCATCCGCTGGTATGCCTCGTAGCTGCGGTGCTGCAGCTCGCTGGTCTCCGCCGCTCGCCAGCGGCGTATCCGGTGAAACACCCTGACGTCCTCCCTCGTCTCGTTCTGCACGCGTCATGATCGTTTCTTAACCCCCGGGCCTGCTTCAATTCACAAAGTCCACAGTCGTGACCAGGCAGCAGTCGGCCTGGTGCGTCTCGATGCCGCAAGGCCGTGGTTCGGCCTATCGTCGATCCCTGGTCGGCGCGGCTTCTGAGTGGGAGCGTGACACTGGACGGGGACCACGTTGCCTGGGCTGGTGCGTGAAATGTTCTGCCGCGCTTTCGTCGTGCGCTATGCCGGTCGTGTCAGCAGGCAGGTCCGCGGCCCGGCGCAGGCGCCACACGAGAACGTCGCTGATCGACGCGGCCGTGTCGAGTTCGCGTTGTCCCGCCGCTTCGGTGAGCAGAGCAGCAGGGTCGTGGTCGGCGGCTTCTGCGTCGGCGAGAGTGGCAGCGAGTGCGTACCAGCCTGGCTCGGCGAGGATCTGCTCGGCCAGCTCCGGCACTGCTTCGCGCAGCATGGTCGTCTGCCGCTGCCGTAGCGTCCGGTTGAGGCGCTGTCCCCGCTGGTACAGGGCGCCAAGCGGTGCTGCTGCTGCGGCCTGGTAGGCGGCGCGCAGGTGCTCGGCGGCCCGGTGCGCTGCGGCAGCCTGCTGGGCGTGGTTCTTCTTGGCGTGCCAGTGGGCGGTGGCGGTGATGAGGAAGAAGAGCATGTCGATCGCCATGGCCGTGGCTGCTCCGTCTTCGCCGCGGCCGAGGGCCGGGCCGCCGTAGATGAGGTCGCGGGCGGCCTGCCGCAGGGCCCGGTCGTGCCCACGCTCGGCACGGACATGGGACCGGGAGGCGCGCTCGAACGCCCATGCAGCTTCTCGCAGTTCGCGTCGGGTGTGGGCGGCGGACGTCTTCGCGAGTGCGTCCAGGACCTCGCCGGCGGCGGCGATGTGCGCGGCGGCGACCGCGTCCTCACCGTGCTCGATCACCAGCAACGCGGTCCATGCTGCCGAGGCCGCTCTTCGGCGCGCGACGGCCGGGCTGGTCGCGGCTGCCGAGCCGGTCCGGTCGGCTGGTGGGTCGTCCTGCGCGGGCCTGCCTGCGGACCAGCGCTCCCGGATGCGTGGCAGGGACAGGTCCGGTGCGAGGCGGGCGCCGGGGTAGAACACCGGCCCCTCGTCCTTGTTGCGGTCGTCGGGCAGGGCGACCTTGTAGCCGAGCAGATCACCGGAGGGAGCGGCGCGCTTGCGGATCAGCAGGCCGGCGGCGGCCAGCCGGTCGAAGAACTCCTCCTCGCTCGTCGCGCCGGCCACCGCGCGCCGCACGGTCTCACGCAGCTCCTCCCGCGCGGTGCGGTCCCGGCCCTGGCGCTCGGCCTTGTGGCGCTCGGCACTGGTCGGACGCTGCGCGGCGGTCCCGTCACCGGGTGCGACCTGGTGCAGGCCGAGTTCCTTCTCGATCAGACGGCATTCGGCCTGCGCCCGCTTGCCGGAGCGGAAGTCGTCGGGGCGGCTGCCGTCCTCGCAGACCAAGGTGGCGACGACGTGGATGTGGTCGTCGGCGTGCCGTACGGCGGCCCAGCGACACCCGGGTTGGCCGCCACCGGGGTCGATACCGGTGGCGGCCACAATGCGTCGGGCGATGTCGCCCCACTCCTCGTCGGTGAGGATCCGGTCATCGGCGGTCGCGCGCACCGAGGTGTGCCAGACGTGCTTGGCCGGACGGGCGTGTTTGGGCAGCGCCCGGACCGGCTGGTCGAGGAGCTGCTGGAGGTCCTTGAGGGTGGCCTTCGGGTCGCGTCCAGGGTCGGGCGACATGCCGTCGAACGAGGCCACGAGGTGAGGGTCGGTGTGCTCCTCGTGCTTGCCCGGGCCATAGAGGTAGGCGAGCAAGCCGATCGTCCTGGAGCCGGACTTATTGACGCTGGGGATCATGAGGCACGCTGCTTGATCAACCGCTCGGAGGCTTCACGGACCGTCTCGGCGGCGCGTTGGACGGCGGCGACCGCTGCTTCGAGCTGGGGTGCTTCGGCACCGGAGTTGAGGGCCTTGACTGCCTGGTTGAGGTTGCTGCCGGCCCAGCCGAGCCTGCGGCGGCTGTCGAACAAGGCCGTGATTACTTCACGCTCATCGGCGATCTCGGCGCTGGTGCGGTCGAGGTCACGGGCTGCGGCGAGCGCGGCACGGGCGAGGAACCCGGCGACGGACAGATTGCACCGGGCGGCGGCGGACTTGATCAGGGCAAACTCTTCGTCATTGAAACGTGTGTTGGGCTGGTGTAGGCGCTTCTTCTCACGCGGCTGACGCGGACGCTGGCGAGCGTGGGCACTGCGCTCGCGGCGGCTGCGGCGCTGCGACGGCTTCTCCTCCTGCCCCGGCTTCGATCCGCCCTCGGTCGAAGCCTCCAGGACCTGCGCCCCCCGGTGCAGGTCCTCTCCCGCCCCCTCGGGGGCGGGCTCGGTGGAAGCTACGCTTCCGCCCCAACTTGCTCGCGCCGAGACCGAGTTGAGGTCGGCAGCGGGTTTCGGGGCGGTGCGGTTCTCGTTCGGGTTCGTCATCGGGTTCCGGCCCCCGTGGAGCGGGTGCGGTGCTGGATGGCGACGGCCAGCTCGACGACGTCGTCCGGCCCCGTAAGGACGCGGACGGGCCCGTTGGCTCTGCGCTGGACGAGCCATTGGTCGTTCGGTGCGAGGATTGCCGCGTGCAGGAGCCGTCGGCGGACCAAGACGCCCGCCCAGGCACTGGCCTCGGCAGTGGTCGGAGGAGATGAGCGTGCTATGCGACGGTCGATGGCTGCGCCTCCTGGATGGGGACGGTGGCCCAGCGCTGGACCGGGCCACCGGCTGTTCTATTGGGCCCTGAACTGTGGGTTTGTACGTGTCAGCCGCACTCGGGGCAGTGCCCGACGTGTCGACTGAGGGCCTTGGCCATCTGCTGCTTGGCCGATAGAGCGTGCTTCGCGCTGGCCTTCGCTGCCGGCCTGCCGGCATGCCGCTCCGAGTGGGCGCTCAGGAAATCGATCTCCCGCTCGAAATCCCGGCGGATGAGAGTGAAGCGGCGGCAGGTCTTCATCGGGCGGTGCTCCTCGTCTTCGTAGCGGTCGCCTCGCTCCGCAGTTGCTGCAGGACGAGGCTCAGTCGGTCGTTCCGACCACCCGTGAGGCCCTCACGCCGTAGGATTTCCCGCAGCTGGACCCGAGTTATGGCCTCGTTGCCGTCCCGCTCCAGAAGAGCGGGGACGTGGGGAAGGACCTGTCGTACAAGGTCGTTCGCGGCCGCCTGTTGTTCCTGCGAGGGCCGCTGCGCCTGCTGGCCGTGTGACCTGCTGCGCCTTCCCGTGCCCTTGGGCTTCGTTGTCGGCTTCCGTCGGAAGGGGACCTTGTGTCCCCGGTCCCCGGTGGGGTCGGTCCCCGTGTCGGGGGTGGTCGGTCCCCGGTCCCCGGTGGGGTCGGTCCCCGTGTCGGGGGTGGTCGGTCCCCGGTCCCCGGTGGGGTCGGTCCCCGACTCGGCGTCACTCGGTCCCCGGCGCGCTTCAGGGGCCTGAGCAGGCGCTTTCGCCGCAGCGAGGTCGGTCCCCACACGGCTGACGGGTCCCTTCTCGGACTCCGGTTTGACCGCCTCGGCCCCCGCGTCACGGTCCCCGGTTCCGGGGACCGGTCCCCTCTCCGTGTACGGTCCCCGGTCTCCGGTGAGTCCGGAGGCGGTGCGGGGACCGTCGGCGGGGACCGTGGTGCTCCAGGCCGTCGGGGCGGGGACCGTGACGGTCGTCGTGTCGTCGTGGTGCGGGGACCAGGGGGAGGGCAGGGGGACCGTGGCGAGCGCGAGCGCGTGCCGACGGGCGGCGAGCTGGTCGAGCAGCTCGGCGCGCTGGGCAGGGTCCGTTGCGACCGAGGCCCGGCCGATCGCCTTCGACAGCCGTCGCGTGAGTCGTCGGCCACGCCGGCTCTGCTGCTGCTTGGGGGTGCGCTCGGCGAGACGGGCGGCGAGCGCGACCGCGCGGGCGGTGGCGCGGTCGCGGGTGATCTGCGCGGCGTCGCGGTCCCGGGCGGCGATACCGAGGCGGGACAGCAGCCGCTCGCGTGCCTCACGCCCGAGGGTGGCGATCAGGCCGTGGGAGGCGGCGCCGGGGGTGCGCAGACGCAGTTCGATGCCCATGGCCAGGTGCCACAGCATCGCCGCCATGACCGGCCCGACGAAGGCACGGACGGTGCCGCCGACGGGGCCGCTCTCGGCGTAGGCGGGGATCACCTGCACTCCGGTGATGACCCACACCAGGGTGCCCGGCAGTCCGGGCGCCCCCTGGGTGGCCAGGTTCTGCCGGGCCATCAGCGCGGTGGCGAAGAGGGCGAGCTCGGCGGCGGCGAACATGCCGACGCGCTCGGCGGTGCCGGCCATGTCGAGGTAGTCGGCGGCGAACCGCCAGCTCGTGTCCGCGCTGTAGGCGGTGCAGCCGAGCGCGGCGAGCGCGGCAACCTTGACCGCCGGGCTGCCGAGACGTTTCTGCGGACGGACGCCCCGGTGCCGGATCACCCAGGCAGTCAGGGCCAGCGCCAGGGTGGTGACGGGGACGCCGATGGCGAGGAGGAGGGGCAGGTCCGGGACGGCACCGAGGGACAGAACGGTGGGGTGGGTCATGCTGCCTTTCCGTGAGAGGCGTGCGCCGAGGTGGGTTTCGCCGGCTGGCATACCGGCTGCTTCGTGCCGGACTTGGCGGACGCAGGTCGGCTGGTCGCCGGGGCGGTCTGCGTCCCCTTCTTCTTGTTCTTGCGCCTCGGTACGCCAAGGGTCCGGTCGCGGTCGAAGACCTTGTTGGCGGCCTGCCGCAGCAGGTCACGGGCGTGCTTGTGGCTGATCTGCAAGGCGGCGGCGAGCCGGTCGGGGCGCCAGCCCCGGACGTAGGCGTGGTCGATGACGACCCGGCGCTCGGCCTCGGTCAGGTGCACGTCGCGTCCGTTGAAGAAGGCGATCACGCGGCCGTAATCGAGGCGCTGGGGCAGCCCGTCGTGCCAGGGGCGCCGCTCCGCCTCGGTCAGCCCGCCCCAGATCCCTTCCCTGAGGGCGTTCTCCAGGGCGTAGTTGAGGCAGTCACGGCGGACCGGACACAGGCCGCACAGCTCCTTCGCCTCGGCGATAGCCTCATAGTCCCGGGGCAGCGGGAAGAAGGTGGCGTCGGCGTCCTCGGGGTCCATGCCGTGGCACACGCCGCGGGCGTGCCAGCTGGTGTCGCCGATGCCGCGCAGGCCGGTGGCGGGCGCGGCGTGGGTGGTGATGTAGCGCAAGGTGGTCTCCGATGTGCTGCCGTGTCGGTCGGTCGGAGCCGGCAGTGGGCGGACGCGGCGTCGGGTGTCTGTTGCGGCGCTGAGGCAGAGCGCCGCAACAGGGGCGGGACGGTGGTGCTGCGCGGGTGCGCCGGACGGGGTGCACCACCAGGCGGGCCGGTCAGGCCACCGCGGGCTGCTGTGCCTGCTGTGCGGCGAGGTCGAGGCGGCAGTGGTGCGGGGTGGCGCGCGGTACGTTGCCGCGTGCAGCGCCGTCCGGGCCGATGCGCCGGCGGCGGCACGGTTCGCCGGCCGGGGCCTGGCACCACTCGCAGCGGACCGAGAGCGCGTCCGGCTGACCCTGGGCGATGGCCGCCTCGCGTGCCGCTCGGGCGGGCCGGTAGGGCGCGAGGGCGGCCCGGGCCTCCGGCGGGATGCAGGAGCCGACCTGCCGCAGCCGCGCCTCCAGCTCCGGGTCGATCCGGCGGCTGGTGATCTGCCGGTACTGCGCGGGCTGCGCGGTGCCGGTGGCGACGGCGTGCCGGGTGCCGACCAGCTCGGCGGTCCAGGCGGCCTGGTCGTCGGGGTCGGCGGACGGGGTGGGGTCGGTGTGCCGGTCCAGGCGGTCGCGCCGGTAGCTCTCCCACGGGCGGGCGATGTCCGCGGGCAGGATCTGGTACGGCGAGAGGCGGATGTGCCGGCGGGCGGCGATGCAGGCGTCCCAGCCGTGCGGTGTGGCCAGGGGCACGTCGGCGAGCAGCTCGTGCCACTGGGCGAGCTGGTCGCGGGCCTCGCCCTGGTCGGTGCGGATGGTGCGGGGGTCGAGCCGGCCGATGTAGGCCAGCAGGGCGGCGATTTCGCGGCGGTCCACGGCTACTCCGTTCCGGTCAGTTCGTCGAGGGCGGCGGCAAGGGCGGCGGTGTGGGCCTCCGCGCGGGTCATGCCGCCTGCGGGGGCTGGGCCGCTGCCGGGCAGGGCGTAGAGGTTCGGGCGGCCGGGGGCGTGCTCCCGGGCGATCCAGGAGCGCCAGTCGGCAGCCCAGGCGCTTGCCGAGCGGGGCTTCCAGTCGGCCCGGTGGGCACGCCACTTCGCGTCGGCGGCGCGCAGGCCGTCCTCGCCGAGGCGGGCGAGATGCCCCTGCTGGTGGGCCCAGGCTTCGGTGGCTGGGTCGACCTGCCACTCGCCGGCCGAGGTGAGGGCAGCACCACTACTGCTGCCTTTACGGTTCACCTTCGGTTCTCTACGGTTCTGGGGGTTGGATTCCGCACCTTGCGGGGTGCGGATTCCGGCACGTCGGGGGGTCGGATTCCGTCGCGAGGGGCCGGATTCCGCACCGGTCGGATTCCGGCGGGAGGGGTCGGACTCCGCGCCCTCCTTGGGCCAGATCCCGTGCCGCCAAAGCCGCTTCTCGTCCAGCTCGGGCACCAGATCCGACTCAGTCGGCGGCTCGATGTACGCGTCCGGGTCCTCCCGCGTGGCTGCCGCGACCTTGGCCAGCCACGCGGCGGCGCGCGGCAAGCGGTAGGCCGTGGCGCGCTGCGGGCCCTGCAGATGGTCCAGCACCTTCAGCTCGCCGCTCTGGACAAGCGCCGTGAGCGCGTCGCGCACTGCGGTCCGGCTCGCGTTCGTGCGCTCGACCAGGCTGGAGAGCGAGGCCCAGGCAGCGCACTGCTCGTCCGGTACGCGGTCGGCGATCGACAGCAGGACCAGGCGCGCGGTCCCGCGGCTGGAGCTGTGCTCCCACACCCATTCGCGGGCCTCGACGCTCATCGGCCGCTCCCGGCCATCAGGTGGAAGCGCCGCGCCGGCCCGGCGGCCGGGACGTGTTCACATCGGCGGCGTGTGGAGGCGGGCAAGTGGGCGGCTGCCGCGCAGGCCAGGCCGTTGGGCCTTTTGCGCAGGGCGGAGCGCATGCAAGAATCTCCTTCGGTGTTGCCACGCTGAGACGCCCCGTGGAAGGGATCAGCGTGGTGATGGTGGCGATCTCCGCCCTTGCCGGGGCGGTTAGTGCCGTTGAAGCGTTCGGCGTCCGGGAGTTGCCGCTCTCGGGCGCCGCCGCTGTTTGCGGGCCTACGTGGCCCGGAGTGTGCGCATGCCACTGCTCCTCACGTTCGTCGCGCCGGGCGGTCGGCCCGGGGACGACGAACATACGCACGACCCTGCGTCAAGATCCAGACTTGGTTCTCAAACTCTGTAGAAGTCGTGGAAGGTGAGGCGCTCGAGCGGGGTGGGCCAAGGAGGGCATGCGGCGACTTTCGGTGTGGGGCGCAGAGACGTTTCGCCTCGATGCGCGCAGCGGCTTGAACGGAGGTAAGCTAACAGCCCACCTCGATCGACGGAACGAAACTATCCTCGTTTGACTTATTGATCAAGTGGGTGGAGTGCCGCCGCACGCCTCATCGGACCAGGAAGGACATGTTGGATGCCGGTCCGCCGGTTCGACGCCCAGCGCCTGCTACTTGCGCGCAGGGAAGAAAATCTCAAGCAGAGCGCTGTCGCGCAGGCTGTCGGTGTCAGTGCTGCCCGTGTCAGCGCTTGGGAAACGGGGCGGTCCGTGCCTGACCCGGAGAAGCTGCCACGGCTGGCCGAGGCCGTGAAGCGGGACTTGGACGCGCTGTTCCCGCGAGAGGGGCGCCCCGATCTTGCGGATCTGCGAGCCGATGCCGGCTACTCCCAAAGCGCAACCCGAGAGTTGACCAGGACCAGGACGCCCGGGCCGGTGGCTGCCGCGGAGAACGGGCAGCGGCGGTTGGCGAAGGAGTATGAGGAGCTCCTCGCGGGCGCTTATGGGGTGAGCGTGGCGGCGCTGCGGCGGGCACAGGAGCGTTCCTTCGGGCATGACGTGCCCGAGCCGGACGAGTTGGAGCCCGGAGAGGATGTTCCAGGTGGTGGCACGATGTTGCCGACCACACTCGAAGGAAAGATTGCGTACCTACTGGAGCAGTTGCCCAAGCCACTTTCGGATGCCGAGGTCGCGGATCGGGGGAACAGCAGCGCCGGGTCGCAGGTCCTGACGGAGGATCTGGTGCGAGGGCTGAGGATGGGCACGGTGGCGGAGGCATCCGATGAGGTCCTCGGCGCACTCGCGGAGGCCCTCGACACCACGCCTCTCTTCTTCAGATCCGGCGATGCCGGCGTTCAGCGGGTCATAGCGGAGACCCTGGTACTTAGGAACCAGGTTGCCGCGATCGCTGCCCGCGGCGGTGCGGAAGAAGGACTGTCGGGAGAGCTGTTGGCGTTCATCAACAAGGAAGTCGCCAAGGCTCGCGCGAAAGCCGTCGCGCACCGCGACCACCCCACCTCCGGATAGACCTGCCGACGCTTCAGCAATCGGTGCCGTGCGGCCGGCCGCTTCTTGGCGGCGTGGCTGGGCCAACTGCTGGTCATAGGCGCACGGGGACGTAAGCGGTCCGGTTCTCGGCGTGTGCGAGGAGCACCTGCTGCCACACCTCGGCCAGGTGCGGCGGGATCAGACCGTCCTCCATGCCGTGGGGCTGGCAGAACCGGTACTCGCTCAACTCGCTCTCCTGCAGTGTGATCGCCGCCTGGTCGTCGGAGGTAAGGATGCCGCCGTCGAAGATATACAGCGCTTGGGCTCCCTTGTCTGCGATCGTGATCCAGGCATGGACCAGCAGGCGGCCGATGGGAGGAGTGATGCCCAGCTCTTCGCGGACCTCGCGGACGGCCGCGTCGTGCGGGGTCTCGCCCTGGTCGATGTCGATGCCTCCGCCGGGCAGGTTCCAGTAGTCCTTGTACGTCGGATTGACGATGAGGACCTCGCCGTCGTGGTTGAAGAACACGGCGGCAGCTGATGCGGTCAGAGCGTTCATAGTCATCCTTTTGCGGTGTGGGTTGCGGGGGAGGGAGTCAGGTCCTCCAGGATCGCTACGGTGTGAGGGCTGGCCTTGCGGTACGCGCGGGCGACCCGCAGAAGCCAGGACACCTCCGAGGCGAAGTCGTCACCGACGGTGTGGAAGGCGACCGGTGCTCCGGCAGGGGCGTCTACGGTGGTGAGTGCGGCCTTGAGCCAGTACGCCTCAGCGGCGGCATCAGCATCCTGGCCGGTATGACCCTCGGCGTCGGCGAGCCGGCGGGCGCGCTGGAAGAGATCGGACGGAGCACGGCGGCGCAGCTCGTGGGTGACGTCACGGATCTCGGTGACATAGCGGCCGAGGCGGATCTGCGGAGTGGCGTCGTGGGAGAAGATGTCCCGCATCGCGTTGATGAACGCGGCGGCGCGGTGGCCGCCCAACAGCAAGCTCGGCTGGTGCAGTGCGATGCCGTCGATGGCCAGGACCAAATCACGCCACAGCTGATGCAGGCCGATGATGGCCTTGATGGCGCGAATCCGGGTGGCGAGCGCATGAGCGGCGGGCGTGACGGAACCGAGCAGCCACAGTGCGAACCCTACGTACAGCACGATGTCGGTGACATGCTCCTGGACGGTGCCGGCTGCGGCGGTCGCCGGGTGCAAGGTGATCGCTGCGAGGTAGACGGAGCGCAGCACGGCGTAGACGACGAACAGGGCCATGCCCACGGCCATCATCGTCAGCCCGGTCCGCAGGCTCCGGCGTCGGGCGAGGCGCGCGGCGCGACCCCACTGATAGGCGCACACGGCGGCGGCTGCGGCGGTGTAGATGTTGAACAGACCCAGGTACAGGGCCAGGCCCGGTTCGCCGATGTGTCGGCCCATGAAGTGTGGGCTGTCGGCGCCGGTCTTCGAGCGGTCCAAGACCAGGAAGAACACGGCAGTCAGGCACAGGACGGTCGCCAGCGAGGCGCGGGCAGCAGCGCGGTGCACCACGGAGGTGATCTTGATGTGACGGGCGGTGGCGTCCTCGTCCTGGTAGACGTCGGTGACGTAGGTCAGCAGGACGCAGATCCCGGCGATGGCCAACACGTGCTTGAGCAGGGTAGGCAAGTCGTTGACGCCGAGCGGATCGATCACGGCGCGGCCGGTGTCGGTGCGTAACCACCAAGCGACGGCGAACGCGGCGAAAGCACCCCACAGGGAGCGCTCGCGTCGCCGACCGCGCAACGCCGCGGGCAGACGGACGGCGGCCTGCAGCAGCAGGAGCCCGATGATCAGGGAGACGAACGCATCAGCGATGGACACGGTTCTTCCGGGAAGTGTGGGGGCGGGTGCGGGAGAGGAAGGTCAGGCGGGACAGGTCCTCATCGAGGTGCCGGAGCGTGGAGTCCTCGATGTAGTCGGTGTCGTACGCCTCGTGGTGGAGCAGATCGGCCAGCATCTCGGCGCGTATCTCGGCGTGGGAGTCGTAGCGGTGCCGGGCCATGATCCGGCCTCGCTTGGTGAGGCGCTGCAGGGCGTGGGGCGGAAAGTCCGGCAGGAGCCGGATGAGTTGCTCAAAGCTGGCTTCAGTCGGGTCGTCGCACCACAGGTGGGCGAGCTCGTGGAGGATGATCCTTTGGCGGTGGAAGGCGGTGGTGCCTTCCACATACAGGATCAAGTCGACCGGAACGTCGTCCAGTTGGAGCCACAGACCGCACACGTCGGTGTTCGTCAGCAGGTGGTCGGGGATGGCCACCAGTTTGATCCGCCGACCGCGCTCGGACTCGATGCCAGCGATTAAACCGTCCAGGGTGAAGGGTTGCGGCACTGGCATCTGAGCCAGCAGCTCCTGGCATTCCCGACGGATCGCACGCCGGTTGACCACCTGGCGGCCCGAACACGTCGACTCCCGGACGAACGGAGTCCTGCCCTGGCCGTCGCGCAGCTTCGACCACATCGCGCGTCACAGTCTCCTTGCCTTATCCCGCTGCCCAACTGCTATGGCGTGGGCCGGTACACCCACGATGACCAGTGCCCCCGTGTCGGTGAGGTTCGGCGTCACGATGTTGACCGTGGTGCCCCGTGAGTCGATCTCCTTGGCCAGCGACTTGCCGAAGCCGCTTGCACCGGCCTTCGAGGCCCCGTAGCTCGCCCGCCTGGCCTCGTCCGTGAGCGCGACTGCGGACGAAATGGGCACGACCCGACCGCACTTGGCCCACAGCATGCTCTGCATCGCCCGCTTGACCACCCGGAACGTGCCGGACTGGTTGGCTCCCAAGACCGCCGCCACCAGTGATCAGTACGAAGCGAGACATGACGAACCTTCACGCGAGTCAACTAGCCGAACTCGCCAGCACGGAAATGCGCTGGCGCGGTGATGCCGGTGACCTTAAACGGAAAAGCGGGGGACAGGGGAACACAAAGCCCGTGGTTATCCTGCCGGTGAGAACTGACAGTTCCCATTCTTCTGGCTAAGGATGCTCAATACCCGGAGGTCGCACGCATGTCAGCAACTACGTGGAAAAGTGGGGCAGTTGATCCGCGCTGCGGGGGGTCCGGGCGGGGCGCGTGAACCGGGAATGTGACCTGCATCCCACTCTCGACAGTTATCTGAATGTTATGAAAAGCAGGTGCGGAGGAAATCCCGATCGTCACCTATATTCTGCGGCAAGCCCGCCAACGCTGTAATGCATCAGGCATTCCCGACTTTACGGCTGTGTTCGAGGGCAGGTCCATTTCAGGGATCGCGCAGGAGGAGACGGCGCAGCTGGCCGAAGTTAGCCGCCGGAGACACCGGCCTGGGCGAGGTTCTTCCGGGCGTTGTCGACGAGGTCCTGGTCGACGTCTACGGTCCACACGTGGCCGCCGGGGGCCACAAGCTGGCCCAGCAGGCTGCCGTTGTAGCCGGTGGCGGCCTCGGCCTCCAGGACCTTACGGCCGGGCTCGGCGCCCAGCTGCTCCAGCTGGGTGACGATGATCGAGGGCGCGGAGATGCAGGAGATCATCTCGCCCGTCTCGTCGTACTTGATGGGCACCGCGTCCTCGGCGCACGCGGCCTGAAGGTCGACACCGGGGAGGAACTGGTGGCGCTCGGTTTTCAGTCCTGCCAGCGGTGCGCTCGTGTTTCCTGATCTTGCTTCCGTTTTCCCCGTCTGTGCAGGTCAGAGGCCGAGTGCCGTGCCGGGCCTTGTTGATCGTTCACTGCCTTTCTCCGTCCTTCCGTTCCCAGAGCGTTCCCAGAGGACCCATCCCGCGGTGCCGGCGGCAGGGGGCCGGGCAGTTCCCGCAGGTCAGCCGAGCGTTGGATGAGGGGGGCGTCGGAGTGCCTTCCCAACGCAAAGAGGCCCTACCCCGCTTGGGGTAGGGCCTCTTGGTCGTCTGCGCGCGCCCTGTCCGGGCCGGTGAGGACAGGCTAGCGGCTCTGACGCGCGATCGCCTGGCAATGCGGGCACACGACCTGGGCGCTGGGCCCGTAGCTCGCCGTGAGGACCTGGCAGCGTGCCCCAGCACGCTCCGAAGCACTATCGACCGGCCACCCCGCCGTCAACGTGACAACGCCTCACAGTGCCTTCACTCAGGCCACACATGTCGCATGATGTCCCTCAGCAGCAAAACCGCTCAGGGGGGATCATGTACACCCGCACCATCGCCGCGGCCGCCGCGCCCATGCTCACCGCCTGCGAGGGCACTGACACTTTTAGCAGCAAGCCCAGTAGTGTGCAGAGCGCCAACGACCAGCCGCCGGCCGCCGGCAACGCGCCTGCCACGGACGACAAGAAGACGGCCACCCTGCCGGACATGATCGGCAAGGGCCTGCAGTCCGCGCAGGACCAGGCTCAAGCCGCCGGCTTCTACAGCCTGACCTCGCACGACGCCCTCGGGCGCGGCGGCATGCAGGCCTTCGACCGCAACTGGAAGGTCTGCTCGCAGACCTCGATGCAGGGCGAACACCCGACCGATACCAAGGTCGACTTCGCCACGGTCAAGCTCGAGGAAACCTGCCCCGCCACGGACGAAGGCGCCGCGCCACAGGCCGCCGGATCGACCATGCCCGACTTCACCAGCAAGTCCGTGAAGGTCGCCCGCCAGGCCCTGGACAGCTCGACGAGCATCACCGTCGCGCCATGACCGGTCTGCCGGCGGAAAGTGATGACGAGTTGACGACAGAGGTGGTGTCGCTCGAGGAGGCCGTTCGATCGGCCGTCGAGCAGGGACACGCGGAACTGACGCGCCTGGCTGACATCACGGACGACCTGGTCGGCGCATTTGCGCAAGGGCAGCGCGTCGCGTCGTCCTCGTCTGGCCTGATCATCCGACTGGACGACTTCGCTCGTGGGTTTCCGGGGGAACTGCGACGTCACCTCGACCGTGAGCGCGAGTCGCTCGGGTCGTTCAACATCGCGTTCTTCGGACGCACCGGCGTCGGAAAGAGCACCCTGCTGTCGGCGTTCGGCCAGCTCGACGGGGAGTATGTCTCACCGGGTGTCAGTGATTGGACCACCGAGGTGCGTCCAATCGAGTGGCGGGATTGCCGGCTGTTCGACACACCCGGGATTAACGGCTGGGGACGGACCGAGAGCCGCGAGGATCTCGAGGCCAAGGCCCGCGAGGCCGTCGAGATCGCCGACATCGTGCTTCTGTGCTTCGACAGCCAGTCTCAGCAGGAGATGGAGTTCGAGAAGATCGCGGCCTGGATCCGCGACCACGGAAAGCCGGTGGTGGCTGTCCTCAACGTCCGCAACTCGCGCTGGCGCCACCCCGCGAAAGTTCCCGAGGCTCGCCGCAGGAATCTGTCCGAATCGGTTCGCCAGCACACCGACAACATTCGGACCCAGCTCGTACAGATTGGGTTGCCCAACACGCCGGTCGTCGCGATCCACAGCCGACGGGCCTTGTTCGCGCGCGCCACGACCCCCTTCCACGGCCCAGCCCCGGAGAACTTCCACCACGAACGGGAGGAGTTCGGGAAGGACTACCTCGATCGCTGGTCGAACTTCGGGACACTAGAGCGCCTGATAGCCACCTCAATCGCGGAAGGCGGCGCCGAGCTCCGATTGACCGCGCTGCGCGAGGACATCCGATCACGGTGCCGCCGAGGGATCGGCGAACTCGAGCACTTGGCGGTCGAGATCCAGCAGGAAGCGGAATCCCTCGAACGCGAGGTCGAGTCACTGTTCGCCGTGTTGGGCTATCCGGAAGACGCCGAACGTGCCATGTGGCTGCACGATGTGGCTCTCAGCGCGGATCTGCTCCAAGTGTCCGAGCAGGCACGGGGCCGCCCGTACACGTTGCCGGCCAAAGGGGCATTGGACCGCTTCGTCCGGCACCTCGCTGCCTCGCACCTTGCGGGATGCCGCCGACAGGCGAAGGCCAACGCGGATGATCTGATCCGGAGGGCATTCGACGAGCACACAGCGATCGACGAGTCGGAGTTCACGAAGGTTGTGTTCGATCAAGGTGCCATTTCCGCTGCGGCGGAAGCCGTTTGGGCGGATCGCCGGGCGTTCCTGCAGCGTGAGCTTGAAGCCGCGGTGGACCATAAGTCCCTCGACAACGGGACGGCGATATCGCACGCCGCGATGATCCTCGGCGACGAGGGCGGCGGTGTGAAGGGTGATGTCGCCAGGGGGGCGGGCATCGCGGTCGCCCTTGCGGGACCTGCGCTGGCCCTCTTCTGGAACCCCGCGGGTTGGGTACTGGGCGTGGCTGCCGCGGGCGTCGGGATCGCAGGACAGCTCCAGCAGCATTTCGGCAAGAAGATGAGCCAGCAGGAGTCGGAACGAGCACGAGAAGCGAAGGCCCAGGCAATTGCAGACTGCCATCGCGCTGTGGATCAGACGTTCGTCGATTACGAGGATGCCCTCGTCCGCGAGAGCCGGGAAGCGGCGTGGACGTTGTTGGCTCCTGCGGTCGGTGATTCGCTCCGCGCTGCGATCGAGCTTCGCATGGCGCGCAGCCGGATCGTGCGGTTGATCGACAGCCTGCAGACCTACGCCGGTTCGATCAAGACCGCACCCGCTGTGACCGACGTCCTGCTGCGGGCGCAGCGTCGGATGGGGGAATCCCCGACCGAAGTGACCCGGGCATTGCTGGGTGAGGACTGGCTCGAGTCTGGCGTCGACCACCAGTCGGCGCAGATCGACCATGCCGTCCACGAGGCGTACTCGAGTCGCCGGGAGGAGGACCGCAGCCGGCTGACGCGCGCAATAGCTGCGGCGTGGAGCGCACCGTCGACGGCAAACATCCACTCGTGGCGAGGCGACCTCGAGGACGCGGCCCGACGCGACCCGGCGCTGTTCGATATCGCACGAACCTTCTGGCGCGTCGCTGGGGCAAGACCAGCTCTTGCCGTTCTCGGTGACTACAACTCGGGAAAGTCGTCGTTGATCCGTCGGATCATGGTGGACAGCGGCCGGCAACCGCACGCTGCGTTCGACATCCGGGCGGTGCCCGCGACCGCAGCCGCGATCCGCTACCAGTTCACCCGGTTCGATCTCGTGGACACACCGGGCTTGCAGAGTGGACACGACGAGCACGACACCGCCGCATTCGAGGCGATCGCCGAGGCTGCTCTCGTGTTCGTCGTCGTCCACATCAATCTGCTGGTGGGCAACACCTCGATACTGGAAGAGCTCTCGCGCGGCTCGGAGATGATTGCCGCAAAAGGCGGGCGGATGGTGTTCCTCGTCAATCGGTGCGACGAACTGGGCGTGGATCCGCTGACTGCACCCGAGGCATTCCTCAACCTGCAGAACCGCAAACGCGAGGAACTACGTGCAGCCTTCGCCGTTCGTTCCATCGAAGTCGAGATCGACAGGATCCACTGCTTGTCCGGCGATCCGTTCGGCCTGGTGGGAGGGGATGCAACGGCAGAACCCGGTGATTTCGACGAGAATCGGCTGTGGGACGGCGTGACCGCATTGACGAGCGCCATATCAGGACTCTCCGACGAGCAGCTGTCCGCTGCAGCGTCTTCGGCCGCCTTCGATGCGGCGGTCACCGGCCTCAAGCGTCACCAGCACACGCTTCACCAGGTGCAGGTCGACGGCACGAAAGAGCTGCGTCGCTCGGAACCGGTGATCGCTACCCTCCGGGCTGCAGTGAACGACGCCGTGGTCCTCGAAGGTTCACTGCGAGAGGACGCCCGCCGTATGGTGGACCGCCACTTGGTAGCGGCGAAATCCGCAGTCGCGAAACTCGGTCGGAAGGACCGTCAGAAGCTGGAGAACCTCGTCGACTCCTGGTGGAAGGCTCCGCAGTTCGAAGCTGATCTCGAACGGTACCTTGCCGACGCGGCACGCCAACTGGACGAGTGGTACAGCGACCACATATCAGCAATCGGACGCGAGATGCGCGCTGCCGAGTTCCAGGTGACGCCCGAGTTGGCGGCAGAATTCAAGGCTCAGGGAAACGCCTGGTACGAGGATCTGACCGAGGGTGCCGGCAACGTCGCAGGAGCCGCAGCGCCGCTTGCGAAAGCCCTTGGAACTCGGGACGCGGTCTACGCGATCGGCAAGCGGTTTGGCCACAAGTTCAAGCCGTGGGGTGCGGTGAAGGGCGGCGCCAAGGTTGCCAAGGTCGGGTTCGTCCTCGGGGTCGTCGCTGCCGCCGTGGATGCCGCGGCGATGGCCAATGACATCCAAAAGGCTGGGAAACACAAGGACCAGCAGGAGTCGGCGTTGCAGGTGATTGACGAAGCGGCTGCGGGGATCGTCGAAAAGATCATGCACGGTGAGCAGGGGGAAGGTCCCGTCGGATACCTCGAACAGCGGACCAAGGAACTCGAAACATTGCTCGACGAGCACCTCGATTTCGAATCGTCGACCAGGGAACGGATGGACTCGGTGAAAGCGCAGGCCGAGGTGGTCGGGGCCTTGATCGCGGCTGCGGACGAATTGATCGGCACCCCAGAGAGGAACGAGTAACAGTGGTCGACATCGATGCAGTACGGGACTGGCTGGGGCGACTTCCAGGCGGATCGCTGGTCGGGCAGTACGTCGACGACTGGGACGCGTTCGAGAAGCTGGACAGACCGGTCGTAACCCTCTTCGGGTCCTACGACACCGGCAAGAGTTCCCTGCTCCGCCGTTTGCTCGTCGATTCGGGCGGCGATGTTCCCGGCTGGCTCACGATCAGCGCACGCCACGAAACCTTCGAGGTCAACGATGCCGAGGTCGGTGGGTGCATCATCCGCGATACTCCCGGATTCGCGGTCGGTGCGTCCGACATTCGTGCACAGAACAATTCGCGCCGAGCGATGGCGGCGGTCGGACTCACGGACGTCGGCATCGCGGTACTGCCTCCGCAGTTGGCGACCGCCGAACGCGACATGCTTCAGAAGCTGTTCACGCAGGGATGGCCGGTAGGGTCGATGTGGTTCGTCATCTCGCGGTTCGACGAGGCGGGTGTGGACCCAGAGTACGATCTCGCGGAGTACCGGGAACTGAGTGATCGCAAGGTTCACGAGTTGCGGGAACTGTTTGAATTGGACGACAGAATACCGGTATTCGTTGTCTCGCAGGACCCGTTCCAGACGGCAGGGCCGGACACAGATCTCAGTCGAGAGACCTGGGATGACTTCCGTGACTGGGACGGCATGAGAGATCTCGCGGATGCTTTCGAGGCGGTGTCCCTTTCGGCGCTGCCCAGATGGCGGCACGCGGCCGGGCAACGGTACTGGACAGCGGTCCTGGACGAAACCGTGACCGAACTGCGGAGGCAACTGTCGGATTACACGGCGCGTGCCGAAGTAGCTGCCAGTGGCGTCGCTCGCCGCGACGTATGGGAGAGCGAACTCGACACTCTCGATCGGGCCGCCCAAGCCAGCCTCGACGGTCTCATCGAGGAGGTGATGCGGCGGTCGTGGGAGCCCAGTTCCGGCCCCGGTGAACTTCAGGCCGAGATTCAGCGCACGCTCGACGAGTGGTTCACCAAGCACGAGGTCCGCCTCCAACGGTTGCAGCAGTCGATCCGCAAGGCCAAGGAGCGAGAGCGCGCCCGACCCTCCTGGGCCGGCTTTGCTTCGCTGGTCGCGACACTCGGGTCCGGGGAGGATGCCTCCACGACCCCGGCAGGGCCCGGCGGTGCCGCAGAACATGTCGAGACGGTCGGGACCATGTTGATCGGTATGTTGAAGGCCGCGAACAACGCACCCGGGCCGATCGCCGGCGGGAAGGCCGGTTCGGCGAAGGCGGCTGGGGGCTTGGGACGGCACATCGGCATCGCCGAAGCCGCGCTTCCCCTTGCCGTCTACATGGCGAAAGTCGTCGACGAGCAGAGAGCGGATCGCGCGCGCCTGAACCAGGACAAGGCGGCGGCCGAGAAGCGACAACAGGTCGTCACTGAGTGCACGCAGCGCGTTCGCGACACCTGGCAGCCGTTCGTCGACGACGTGCGTGAAGCGATCGTCGTGGAGACGAGAGACCAGGTCGACCTCGACGCGAGCCTGCGCCGACTCGTCGAGCAACTGCAAGAAGCTGTGGCGGAAGGCGAGGGTCTCTTTCGAGCGGGTACCGTGCCGCTGCTCGAGACAGAGGCGTAGCGAGTGGGCCACTGTGGCCGGGGTGCGCAGGTGGCCGCTCTCGATGAGGCGGTTCACCAGCGCTTCACGCAGGCCGACGGGGTCAGCGACGGGAATCAAGGTGGTCTCCGCTTGGTGTCGTGGGCGTGTCGCGCGGTCATGTTCCTGTGTGCTGGGCCAGAAGGATGCTGGCCCGGGCGAGGTCCTCGGGTGTGTCGACTGCTACTCCGCTGTCCACAACAGGGAGCATCCATACGGCATAGCCGTGTTCAACGAAGCGCAGCATCTCCACGCACTCCGTGCGCTCCAGGGGCCCCTGTTGGAGCTGCCGGAAGCGTTTGAGAGCCGGGCCGGTGAATCCGTAGAGGCCCAGCTGGCGCAGGTACTTCGGGCGGTCTCCTCTCGGGTAGGGGATGGGCTGTCGCGAGAACATCAGGGCGTTGCCCTCGGTCGCGATGACGACCTTGACCACGTTGTGGTCCAGGACGGCTGTGACGTCTGCCAGTTCGGTGTATGCGTTCACTGCGAGTGTGCCTGCGGGCAGGTGTTCCAGGGCCTCGGAGACGGAGTCGATGGCCACGGGTGAGATGAACGGCTCGTCGCCCTGGACGTTGATGTACGCCTCGGCGGGCAGGCGCTCGGCGACCTCTGCGACGCGGTCGGTGCCGGTGAGGTGGTCTCCGGTTCGTATGCACTCGATGCCCAGTTGGTGGCACGCTGCTTCGATGCGTTCGTCGTCTGTCGCCACGACGGCCCCGTCGAGGCGCCTGGCCTCCAGGCAGCGCTGGTGGACGTGCCAGAGCAGCGGTTTGTCCCCGAGTTGGGCCAGGGGTTTTCCGGGGAAGCGCGAAGCACCCCAGCGGCAGGGGATGACGGCTATGTGCCGGCGTGGTGCGGTATTGGACGTTGCGGCTGTGGTGGCGGCCACGGCATTCTCCGGGAGGTCGGGTAGGTGCGTGCGGTCAGGTCAGGAGTGCGAGCTTGGAGCGGACGGTGGGCGAAGCGCCCTGTGCGAAGGGCCGCCATTCGTAGTCGTCGACCTCCTCTTCCTGGAGCGTCACCGCATGCTCAGTGCGGAGCCGGAGGAGCCAGCGGAAGTCCACGTGGTAGTGCGCCGGCTCGTCCTTGGAGGGGTTCGAGTCGATGGCGTGCACGTTGATGTCGAGAGGAACGTCCTCGAAGCTCGGAAGGGGAACCACGGCGCGCGGTGGGATGCCGGTCTCCTCGTGCAGTTCACGCAGCGCTGCTCCGAGCAGGTCCCGGTCGCCCGCTTCGTTGTGACCGCCGGGCGCGAGGAGTCTGCCCGAAGCCTTGTGCTGGATGTGCAGGACACGCCAGTCGCTGTCGATGACGATGGCACTGCAGGTCACATGGGCGGGGAACGTCTTGCGGCTCGTGGGATCGTCCGTGCCGGTGAGCGCGGCGAACAGCGGCGCGAGGGCGCCGCGTTCGTGTGGATGACGGGAGAGGTACGCCTCGGTGACGGAGCGGATGTGGTCGGTGGAGGGTGGCACGGGGGTCACCTTTCGAAGTGGTCGAGCCAGGTTCTGGCGATGGTGTCGCGGTCGGCCGCCGGCATGTCGTGCAGTCCGGGCTGGAAGCGGGTGTGGCTGAGTGCTGCCGTGGCGGCGAGTATCTCGGCCTGGACGAGGTGGATGTACGTGCCGACGGCGGCGCCGTGCACGAAGTTGACGGCGCCCCCGTCGGCGAGCACGTAGAAGTAGTGGCCGGTGATCTCGTATCGCGTCAGTTGCGCGCTGACGGGAGTGCGCTGGTAGAGGTCGTGAAGGCTCCCGAGTTCGAGTTCGTCCTCGGAAGAGGTCACCGATCCGAGGTACGCGCCGTTGCGCAGGGCGGCGAAGTCGCAGTGCCGCAGGGCGAGATTGCCGGTGGCGCACAGGACAAGTTCCGCGTCACGCACCGCCTCCGTGGTGGTGGCGCTCGTGCAGAAGCCCTGGGAGTGCGCCAGCACCCTCTTGACCGGATCGCTGTCATACACGGTGACGCGCAGGTCTTGGGCGCGCAGGGTCTGGGCGATGGCGCGGCCGACCTTGCCGAAGCCGATGACGCAGGCGTTGCGGCTGGTCAGGATGTCTCCCCGGGCGCGCACGAGGGCCTCGGTGGAGAACACGATCGACCGGCCCACGAGGTGGTCCTCGCAGTCCTTGAGCGGGGAGCGGGCCACGGAGATGACCGGGCACGGCAGGGTGTCGAGCGCCGCGTACCGCTGGTGTCCGTTCTCGGTGTCCTCGACGACGCCGAGGATGCGGCCGGAGAATTTCCCCAGGAGGGTGTCGAGGCTCGCTGCGAAGTAGCCGCCGATGTCCACCAGGACGACGTCCCGGCCACCGGCTGTGTCCTCCAGGTAGTCCAGTGCCCGGGTGGTGTCGGCGAACAACTCCCGGGTCAGGTCATGGACCGTGAAGGTGCGGCGGACCTCGTCGAGGGTGGGCTGATGGATCGACTTGGGCTTCGGCAGCACAGCGCCGATCGTGGACGTCGTGGCCATGGCGCGCAGGAACGCAGGCCGCTCGGCGAGCAGGTGCGTGATGACCAGCGTGGTGATCGCGTCGCCGGCGGGGAACTGCGTCGTGATCTGTCGGAAGAACGCGTCCAGCCGCGCTCGTTCGGGACTCTCCATGGCTACTCCTTTCGGGCTTGGGCCGGCTGGGTCATGCGGCTCGGCCGTACGTCGGGACCTGGGCGGCCAGAGCCTGCATGTGGGCGCGCAGCCCGTTGTGGAGGTCGACCCGGGGCTGCCAGCCGAGGACCTCGCGGGCGCGGCCGGGGTCGGCCCGGGTGGTAAGGACGTCACCGCTGCGCGCGTGGTCATGGTGGAGCTGGATGTCGCGGCCGACGAGGCTGTTGGCGATGTTGATCACTTCCAGCAGGGAGGCGGTCGCTCCGCCTCCCACGTTGATCGGACCGTGTGCCGTCGGCACGGTTGCTGCGGCGATGGTGGCGGTGACCGCGTCGTCGATGAACGTGAAGTCCCGGCGCTGGTGGCCGTCTCCGTACAGACGCAGTGGCTGGCCGGTCAGGGCTGCCTGCAGGGCACGGTGGGTGAACATGTCGGAGCGCTGTCGGGGGCCGTAGACGGTGAAGTACCGCAGGGCGACGACGCTGGGACTGCTGGGGCGCGCGGCGTAGGCGAGGCAGAGCTGTTCCTCGGCCAGCTTGGTGACCGCGTACGGGGAGGCCGGCTGAGGGCGGTCGGTCTCAATGCTCGCTCCGCCGTCGGTGGGCCCGTAGACGCTGGAGGACGAGGCGACGATCACCCGCGGGACGTCGATGCGGGTGCAGGCTTCCAGGACCCGGTGAGTGGCCAGGACGTTGGAGGCGAGGTAGTCGCCGAACTGCGGTCCCCACGAGGGGCGTACGCCGGGGATGCCGGCGAGGTGGAAGATCGCGTCTGCGTCGATCAGGAGGGGGTCGATCGCGCAGCTGAGAAGGTCAGCGGTGACGTGCACGTACCCCGGCAGACCGAGCAGGGTGGCGAGGTTGGCGGCGGCCGTGGGGTCGGTGGCCGGGTCGCGGCGGTCGACGCCGACGACGGTGGTGCCGCCTTGCACGAGGGCATGGGCGAGGTGGGAGCCGATGAAGCCGGCGGATCCGGTCACCACTGCCCTTCGTGGGGCAGCGGTGGTCGGGTGCGATGCGTGCTGTGGCACGGGATCTCCAGAGGGAGTGTGGGCGGAGGTCAGGTGAGCCGGGACAGGACGGTTCGGCCGTGCGTGCTCAGGGCGAGGTCGTTCTCTGTGTGGCCCTTGACCAGGGCGGTGGTCGCCTCGATGGCGCCGAAGGACTCCAGGAGACGCTGTTCGGTGCCGTTCAGGGGGCGTCCGTATCCGGCGAGGAAGGCGGTTCTGAGATGGGGTGCGGCTTGCCAACGTCGGAACTCGAGCCGGGCGAAGTCGCGGATGCGGGCGTCGCGTCGCATGTGCTCGAAGTCGCAGATGCCGAAGGTGTCGCCGATCAGCCAGTTACGCGGCTGGTAGTCGAGGTGGCAGACCGCGCTGTCCATGCGGCTGGTGTCCAGGATGTCCGCGTGATGGCTCAGGCGATTCCGCTCGGTCGCGGTGATCAGACCGGCGTGAACGGCACGCTCGATCCAGCCCTGGAGGCGCTCGGCCAGGACAGCGCCGATCGCGCCGCCTCGGGGCATCGAGGTGGCACGGTGGAGCTTGCCGAGGACACGGCCGGCCTCGTGATGCGCCAGCTCCTCCTCGGGCGAGCCCGGCGCCACGGTGTCCACCCGCTCGCCCGGAAGCGCGGTCAGCAGGAGGGTGCAGGTGGCATCGTGTCGGCCGACCAGCCGGGGAGCATGGCCGTCCAGGTGGGCGCCCCACGATCGGTAGGCGCGGAGTTCGCGCGCGTACCGGTCGCGTTCGTCGTGCTGCTTGGCGAAGAACTGGCGCCCGTCCACGTCAGCCACGCGTATGACCCGGGGTGGGAGCCGCGGGTCCCCCACGGTCTGGACTGCTCCGAGGGCGTCGTGCGCCAGTTGGATCCGGGGGTCGTCCGACATTGTGATCACGTGGACGCCTCCGGTGCGAGGAGGGCAAGGTGCTCGGTGTCGTTGTGTCGGTCCAGCATCCAGCGGGTCTGGTTCAGCCGGTTGCGTTGGTGCTGCCAGCGGGTGATGGAGGCATGGTTGACCGTGAAGCCTGAGGGGGAGCCGATGGGGATGCCCAGGAGCAGGGTGTGGGCGGTGATCACGGTCTCGCCGTGGGAGGCGAACACGACGCGTTGCCCCTTGTGCTGGTCGATGAGTTCGCGCAGGAGGCGGCCGGCGCGTTCGAGGTAGCCGTTCCATGTTTCGGAGCCGGCGGCCCACGGGGTGTTTGGGTGTGCGTGCGGGCCGCCGTCGGCGGCGGTCTTCACCGTGGACCAGGGCTTTCCGTCGGCATTGCCGTGGACGGGGCCGTCGAGACGGTCATCGGTGTACATGGGTATGTGGAGGGTCTGACTGATGATCTCGCCGGTCTGGATCAGGCGGATACGCGGGCCGGTGTAGACGACGTCGAAGGGCTGCTTTTGGTGCTCGGCAGCCAGGCGGCGTGCCGCCTGCTCGACCTGGGCGTACCCGAGGTCGGTCAGCCCGGTGCAGGTGCGGGGGCCTCCGACGAGGCCGTCGGCATTGCACTGGGCCTGGCCGTGCCGCACGAAGACGAGTTCAGTTGTGATCACGAGGTTCCTCGGGAACGGAGGTGGGCGGGCCAGCTGTAGCGGTAGCCGTTCCGGCCGATGTAGGGGGCGGTGAGGACGGCGTGCAGGGCCAGGAAGTCGTCGAGGCGTTCGCGGTCCGTGGTGCCGAGCCGGGTGTCGTGGCTCTGGGCGGCCTCGTTGTAGGCCGCCAGGGCGGTGTCGATCGCATCGCGGGGCAGGGCCCCGTGCGTCAGCAGGAGAGCCGCGATCAGTTTCGCGAGGTCGTACCCCATCGGCGCGAGCGTGAGATCGTCAATGTCGACCGTGACGATGTCGTCGGCCTCGGTGACGATGAAGTTCCTCGGGTTGCTGTCCTTGTAGAAGGAGGAGGGCCCCTCGGCGCTCTTTTCCAGCAACTCCAACATCGCCCGCAGGCCGGCCTTGCCGGGCAGGTGCCCTTGCTCCAGCCGTCGTCGAAGAGCCACTTGGCGGGGACGGAGGTAGTCCTCGAACACCGTGCCGTCCTGGAAACGGTGAGGGGTGCGCAACACGGCGAGGGCCAGGTCGCTGGTCCAGGCAGCTCCGTGTGCGTCGCCCAGCAGTGCGGCCACGCGGGGCAGGTCCTCCGGACCGGCCGGGCGGCCCTCGACCCGCTCGAACGTCAGGCTGAGGGGACCTATGACGCTGAGGCCCGGCTGCCGTAGCGGCTTCGCGTGTTGGGCGATCCACCTGTAGTGGCGGACGGCCGCAGCGGTGCGTTCCGGCGTCGCGTAGTGCTTGGTGAACGGAAGGCGGGTCATGCCGGACCTCCCTTCGGCCGGGCGACGACGAAGGTGATGAGGGACCGCGTGGTGAGCGGCTGGTCCGGGAGGAACTCGTGCAGGGGCGCGGCCAGTGCTCCGGGATTGCCGTACAGGCCGGGCGGCAGGTCATATTTCGGGTTGGTGGCCAGGTACTGCGCCAGGTGGTCGTGGCCGCCGAAGGTGAAGGCGTGTTCCTCGTCCTGTACGGCGACCACGTCGAGTGAGGAGGTGGCCAGGTCGGTGAGGTTGCCGCTGTGCGCGGCGGCGTAGAGGCTCTCGTGCCTGTCGGCCCGCGCATCGAGGCCGGAGGAAGCGACCAGCTGGTCCATCTCGCGGTAGCTGTCGAGTCCCTTCGTGACGAGTACGGCCAGACCACCGGGAGCGAGAACCCGGGCGATCTGCGCGATGACCTCCTGTGGCCGCGGCGAGTGATACAGGCAGAACGCGGCGACAGCGACGTCGCACGACTTGGCGAGCAGGGGGATTTCGTGGAAGTCCCCCTCGATGAAGTGCACCGGGGTGCGGGGCAGCTTCTGGGTGCGTTCGCGGGCCTGCGCGAGCAGGGAGAGGGAGGCATCCAGGCCGACGACGCGCCGCGGCCGGAGCTGTCTGCTGATGACCAGGCTGCTCGTGCCGCGACCGCAGCCGATGTCGAGTGCCAGGTTCAGGCGATCCGGCTGCGCATGGTGGGCCTGCACCAGGCTGACGATCGTTTCGGGCACGGGACGGCCGGATGTCTTCGCCCGCATCAGGGCACTGGTCCGCCCGGCCAGCCGCGAGGCGTGCCCGTATAGCTCCTGCTGTCGGGCGGGATCCAGGAACGGGTTGAGGTCGTTCATGCCGCGCCCTCCTTCCGGGGGCGCGGGGCGCTCAGGACTGCTCGGCGGTGACCTTCCGCAGCCAGCGGCGCATCTGCCGCCGGTTGGCCAGCAGTACCACGTCGGCACGGCCCGCGGCGAACTCCTCGATCTTGGCCATCACGCGGGGGCGCATCTTGCGGCGGTACGTCGCGACGTACTTGATCACGCCCCAGTGGATGCGGTTGTGCACCCCGTTGCCCTTGTGCCCGGCCCCGTGCCGGATCTGCCGGGAGAAGATCCCGTAGAGCGCGGCCATGGTCGACACGTCCATCAGGACCACCGTGTCGCAGGCTTCGAGCCGGATCTGCAGCGTCGAGTTGTAATTGCCGTCGATCACCCACCGCGGCTGCGAGACAAGCTCGCGCTGCAGGTCGGCGAACTTGTCCATGGGCAGCGTGTTCCACTCGTCGTCGTAAAACGCGGCGTCCAGGTGCGTCACCGGGGCGTCGAGGATCCTGCCCAGTTCGCGGGCCAGGTGCGATTTGCCGCTGCCTCCGCAGCCGACGATGGCGACCTTCTTCATGGTGCTCCAGCGTAGGGACGTTCGGGTGTCCGGCGGGACCGGCTGCCGGGACACGTTCGGATGATCCAGGCGTCACAGCCTGTGGAGTCGTCTGCATCAGGCGGCTCTCTGTTCGGCGGCCGGCTGGACGAGCCCGTGCAGCACGGTCTCCAGGGTGTCGACCTGCTTGCTCAGACGGAACAGGTCCAAGCGGTCCACGCAGGCGGCGATCAGGTCCGCGTGCTGCTGGGTGCCGGCGATTTCGCGGAGGTGGGAGAGCCGTTCGACCACGTCCCGGCCGGAACGCACGATCAGCTCGTTGGGCACGAACCGGTCGACGTAGCGGATGTCCGCCGGGGCCAGGGGCACGCACCCGGCGAGCACCGCCTCGAAGATGCGCTGCGTCATCTGTCCGACGACGGCGTACCGCTCGGGCAGCATGAGAACGGTGGCCAGGGACCGGCCGTAGATGCCGGCGGCGGCCTCGAACGGGATCCGGCCGAGGAAGCGTACGTGCGGCCAGCGGTCGGTCTTCGTCCACTTGCCGGCGACCAGGTGCTCGAAGCGGGCGGCGACCGGGGCGAAGAAGCGGTCGAAGGGCTCGTCGCGGTCGTACTGGTTGCCGACGTAGCTGAGCACGAGATCCCGGGGCTGTGCGGCGAGCGAGAGGGGGTCCGTCTTGGCGAGGAGGCGGTCGGCGACGGGGAAGAGCAGGCGGTGGGCGCCCGGTGTCGGTTCGAGAGCGGCCTCGCACACGGTGATGCGTGCCGTGCGGCGCCACACACTTTCGGCGCGCAGGGTGCGGTCCTTGTCCCAGATCACGGTGGGCGTCTGGCGCCGTACGGTGTACTGGTTGAGGAGCTGGGCTTGGCGGTGCAGGTCGCAGGTGTGCCCTTCGGTCCCACACACGGTCGTGTTGCGGCCGGTGATCGCCCAGCGCCATTCCAGGAACAGGACGTCGATCTCAGGACAGCCACTGTCGAAGATGTAGGCGCCGCCGAGGTCGTCCCCGGCTTCGCGCCGGTCGCGGTCGGCCTGCAGGAAGACGATGTCGTGCCCGTGGTCGAGGAGTGCGTCGATGAAGGGGCGGCGGTGGCTGCGGCCCCCGTCCGGGGTGTCGGTGATCCCGTTGCCGAGAAAGCCCCAGAAGCTGTATCCGATCTTCACTTGGTGATCCACCGCCCTTCGAGGAGCAGGGCGTCGAGCCCGGAGTTGGCCAGGCAGTCCAGGGCCATCTCCGGCGTCCCGCAGATCGGCTTGCCCTTGACGTTGAGGGAGGTGTTGATCAGCACGGGCACGCCGGTGCGGCGAGCGAAGGCAGTCAGCACCGCGTGCATGAACGGGTTCTGCGCCTTGGTGACGGTCTGGAGCCGGGAGGTGCCATTGGTGTGCACGATGGCCGGGATGTGCTCGCGCGCCTTGTCCGTCACGCCGGAGGCCATGGACATGTACGGCGCCTGCTGGCCGAGGGCGAAGAACTCCGAGGCTCGCTCGGCCAGGACCATGGGCGCGAAGGGTCGGAACGGCTCCCGATACTTCACGGTGGAGTTCAGCCGCTCGACGACGCCGGGCTCCAGGGGGGAGGCGAGGATCGAGCGGTTGCCCAGCGCGCGCGGGCCGGCCTCGACGGGGCCCTGGAAGAGACCGACGATCGTGCCGTGAGCCAGCTGGTCCGCGAGGAACTCTGCGGTCTCGATGCCCAGGCTCTTCTGGCGAAGGCCGGGCCAGGGCGTGAGGTCGAGGGGCTGGTCCTCGTAGGACGGGCCGAGGTAGCAGGAGCGGGCGACGCCGGCCACGGGTCGGCCGCGACTGTCGGTGTGCACGGCGAGGGCGGCACCGATCGCGGTGCCGGCGTCGCCGGGAGCGGGCGGTACGAAGACCTCGTCGAAGATGCCGGCCTCGATGATCCGGCCGATGCTCACGCAGTTCGTGGCGACACCGCCCCCTACGCACAGGCGACGAGAACCGGTGAGCATCCGAGCCCGGCGGGCCAAGCGCACCATCACCAACTCGGTGCGTTCCTGAAGGGCAGCCGCCAAGTCCCGGTGGACATCCGTCAGCGGCTCGCTCGGGTCCCGTTCGGAGCAGGTCTCGGCGACGAAGCGAAGGGATGTTCGCGGGTAACCCGAGGTCAACGCACGCGGGGGGAAATAGACGGGGTCGATGACGAAGCCCGTCGCCGTCGTGCGAACGGCCCGGGCGAACAGGCGGCGGAACCGGGCGGGGTCGCCGAGGGCGGCCAGCGCCATCACGGTGCCCTCCTCGTCGCCCCGGCGCCAGCCCAGGTGCTCCGTGACAGCGCCGTACACGTACCCCAGGGAGGCGGGATCGTTGATCGCCTCCAGGGTGTGGGTGCGGGGGCGGCGTGGGTCGTGGCCGCGGGCGATGGTGGTGGTCTGCCGCTCGCCGAGGCTGTCGACCACGAGCACGGCGGCCTCGCTCCAGCCCGAGGCAGCGAAGGCTGTCAGCTGGTGGGCACGGTGATGCAGGATCGGCGCGACACGGGCGGCAGGGAACTGCCGGCCGATGAGGCGGGTGCGCCGCTGGGTGCGCACGGCCACCTTGGCAAACCCGCAGGCTCTCGCCAGGGCCCGGTCGCGGGTCGCCGTGGAGAGCGCCAGGCGCAGGGCAGCGGGCGACTCCGCGAGGTAGCGGGCGGGCCGGAAGTTGTAGGCGACGGCATCCACGTCGGCGGCGGTGAGCTTGGCCCGGCCGAGGAGCCACTCGACCGCGCGGGTCGGGTAGTTCTTCGTGTGCTTCTGCCCGGAGAGGCGTTCCTCCTCAACGAAGCCGATCAGCTCACCCTCCACCAGCAGGGCTGCCGACGAGTCGTGAGTGTAGGAGCACAGGCCGAGGACGACCGAGGGGGTGCGCTTCATGGCGGTCGTCACCTCGCCCCGGCCGTCGCGGGCGTGGCAGAGCTGACGGCGCGTCGGTGCAGCTCGCCGTACCAGGCAGTGAGGGCCTGGCCGAGGGGCCCGTCGATCCCGTCCGCCACGCGCCACGCTTGCTCTCGCTGGCCGTCCTTCCACAGCCGATAGCTGCGCAGTGTCCTGGCCATCGTGTCCCAGCCGGGGTGGCCGGTCACGTCGCGGGCTGCGACCTGGTCGAGCAGGCCGTCGAAGCCCCTCCACGGTGTGGTCAGGTCGGGCATGACCTGACTCGCCGCGAGCGAGGTCAGCTGGTCGGCCTGGACGAGGTGGTTCTCGTACATGTGCAGCGACCCCACGTGCAGGTGGAACTCGCCCAGCTCCGCGTCGAGCCATCCAGCGACCAGCTCGTGCAGGACGGTGTAGAAGAACACGTCGTACGGCATGCCGATCCACACGTCCTGTCCGCGCATCGTGGTCGCCATGTGCAGGCGGCCGGCGCGCAGGTGGAAGCGGAAGCCGAGGGTGCAGGGCACGTCCTTGTGCCCGGCGGCGTCCCGGGCCGGGTCGTAGAGCTGGATCAGGGCCCGCCGGGAGTCGGGGTCCTCCTTCAGGATCTCCACGACACGGCCCAGCTGGTCCACCTTGCCGGCCCAGTTCCGCATCCTCGGCCCGTACGCCCCGCGCAGTACGCCGTCGTCGGCGTACTGCCGCAGCCGCGCGTTGTAGTCGAAGATCCACGCAGCGTCCGAGCCGGACAGGTGCCAGACGGTCTCAGCCACGGCGAAGGCCGGGTTCAGGATCCTGGCGGGGGGTGCGTAGAGCAGGCGGGCCCGTGGCTGGGTGAGCAGCATGTGGACGTCTCGGACTTCCCGGGTGGCCATGCCACGGGGGCTGACTTTCTCGCCGGACTTGGCCAGCGTGACGGCGCCGGAGAACAGCTCGCCCACGCTGCCGGCGGTCAGGTGCGTCATCGTGTAGGAGCTCCTTCGCCCTGCGCCAGCACGGAGTCCGTGCCGCGGGCATCGTGGTGGTTGTGGTCAAAGGGCGCGTCATGGTTTTCGGCCCGATGGGAGATGAGGCGGGCGACCTGGATGGCGCTGTCGCCGCGCCACCGGCACACCGCGTCCGCCGCCTGCGCCGAAGGCCGGGGCCAGTCGTGCAGCGTGGCGAGGGCTGTGGCGACCTCGTGTGCGCTGCTGCACCGCTGCGCGAGGCCGTGGCTGGCGAGGTCGAGCGTGCGTTTGCCCGGCGAGCCGATTTCGAGGACCGGCACGCCCAGCAGCGTCGCTTCGATGCCGCACGTCGAATAGGCGCTCACCACCGCATCGGCGCCGGCCAGGCAGCCGCGTGCACCGACCCGCGGATCAGCCACCACCACGGGCAGACTCCCCGCGCCCTGGAGAAGGGGAGCGAAGACGCCGTTGCTCTGCGCGGGATGTGGAGCGATGACCAGCCCCCAGTTGCCGCCGGCCGTGCGCAGACCGTCCAGGAGGAGGTCGGCCTGCTCGTTGAGCCGATCGGGCCGGAACGGCTGGCACGCCCAGACGGCGATGTGCGCGGGACCGTGCCGCGTGCCACGAGCCAGCAGTTTCTCCAAATACCGCCGCTGGACCTCATGGCCGAGGCCGGCCAGGGCATCGAAGCGGGGCTGGCCCAGGACGTGGATCTCGGCCTTCGGGTGACGCGCCCAGGCTCGTGCGAGCGGGACGTCACGTTCGCCCATGACGACGATGTCGCGGCTGTGGAGTGCGGGCCACGCGGCCGACTCCTTGGTCCACGCTCCGTGCTGGACGTGCACCGTGTTCATGCCGTGTCGCTCTGCCGCGTGAACGGCCAGTGCTCCGAGAGGACTTGTGTCGTTGCTGACCAGAACGGTGTGCGGCCGGACTGCGGCAAGGACCCCGTCGAGCCACGTCTCGGCCCGGACCACGGAGCGCCAGGACGGCTGGGTACACCCGGCGCTGGTCTCCAGCAACACGGACAACAGCCGGACAAGACGAGCCAGCCGAACGGTGTGGTCCCCGATCTCGACGACGTGCCCGTCATCCGGCAGTTGCAGCTCGTCCACCGTGCCCGAGAGGTGGAGAAGCCCAGTTGGAGCCGGGCACAGGCGTATGCGCTCGTTCCTTCCGGGCAGGCACCGCTGCTCCGGATCGGTCGTGAGGTCGACGAGCACGCTGGGGTGCCCCTCGCGCGCCAGCTCCGTGAGAACCGGCAGCAGGGTGGCGGCGTGGCGGGAGGACCACGACAGCGCCACGACGCCGCTCCGCGGCAACTCCGGGGATAGCAGGCTCGACTCCGTGGTCGCCACGTCGGCTGGCAGCAGGGCGCCCAACTGGGCTGTACGCGACGGGTTGTACGGCGCGGCGGCTCCGAGCAGGTAGGCGATACCCGACCAGGTGACCGTGTAGGCCCGATACTCCCGTGAACTGCTCGAACGTATCCCTACGAGCCCTTCATGTGGTGCCACGCCGACGGGGCCGGGTGCCGCCGCGAACGGCTCCCATGCGCTCAGGGCCAACAGCTTGCGCAGGACCTGCGAAACAAAGCGGCGGGCAGGCACGTGCTGCACATGGAGCCAGTCGGCACCCCCGGGCGTGCGCGGGCGAGTGCTGTACTTCTCCAGCGCGGACATGACGTCTCCGACGGGAGTGACGAGTTCCTGATCGTCGACCGGCAGGGCCTCCAGCTCCACCGTTCTGCTCCGCGTGGTCTGCACGCGATCGAAGCGGCTGGAGCCTACGAGCGCCCACATCGGCTGGCCCCCGTCGTCGACGCGAGCCAGGTTCAGATCGTCGCTTGGGGAGGTGTTCACACCAAGCTCCCTCGGACGTAGGGCTCGGACGAGCGCGCGTGGTGAAGAAGTCGGAGCAGGGCCTGCGGTGACTCGGCGACCTTTGGAGCGGGCGCGGTGGGCTGCCCGTACCCCCAGCAGGCGTGCACGTACGAGACACCAGCACGTGCTGCCGCTTCCTGGTCGACCGCCATGTCCCCGACGTACACGGCTGCTGCTGGATCGACCCCGAGGTCGACCAGAGCCAGGAGTATCGGGTCCGGTGCCGGCTTCGCCCGGCCCACTCCGGCCGGGGTACGAATGGTGGCAAAGGGGCATCCGAGCCGTGCGAGGAGCGGAGCGGCGCGGTCGAGGTGCTTGGACGTCACGACCCCCAGCAGCCAGTCGGCGGCCACGAAAGCGTGGAGCACTTCCACGACTCCGGGGAACTCGTGTGCCAGGTGCGCTGCGGCCATGGACGCGGTCTCATACGTCTGGCGGGCTGCGTCGATGTCGATGACCCCGAGCCGTTGCATGATGTCGCTGAACTCACGTCCCAACTGACGTTCGTACGCGGCGAACGGGATATCGAGACCGTGAGCCTTCTGGACCTCTTTCCACGCCTCCTTCATGACGGGACGGGTGTCGAGCAGCACACCGTCAAGGTCGAGAAGCAGAGCGCGTGGGGTCGCGAGGGTCTGGGGCGAGACTGGTCGGATTCTGTCCGATGACACGGCGGAATCTCCTGAGAGTGGTCATTTTTTGGGGCCTGCGAGGCAGCGGACGGCCTACATCACGGGCGACCTTCGTCCGTGGACATAGATGTGGTGGGGGAGGGCGAACAGTTGAATGGGCCGCCCGCAACTCAGGCATGGAGCGCGGCTGGAGCGCGCACAATGCCGTCTCCTCCGGGCTGGGGCTCGGGCCTTCCCGTGCACGGGCACGGAGGTCCTCACGGCCGGAAGGAGGAGGCTCCAGTCCTAGGAGGCGATGAGCTCCGCGTCATCGGTAGCAGCGGTGTACTCGTCGTCGAGCACCGCGTTGAACGACCGGTCAACGCGGTCCGCCGCCTCCTCCTCGCGGAAGGCGCCGAAGCGGGCCCAGTACGCCCGGCACCCGGGGCGCTGCATCACCGCGCGGGCCTGCACGCGCAGGGCGACCTTGTCGAGCAGCCCCACGCGGTACTTCGCCGACAGGAAGCTGATCACGCGGTTGGAGTGGACCAGCCGCGCGTACTCTTCGGCGGACATGCCGCCGGGCGCCCAGAGAGCCTGCTGCTCCGGGTGCGTCGCGATGTCGGAGAGCAAGCGCTGATGGATCTCCGCCGCGTGCATCGTGAGCCGCTGTCGGTGCCGGCGTTCGGCGAACCAGATCCCTGCGGCCCCCACTGCGGAGGCGACGAGGATGGCATGGGAGGTCTTCATCAGTTTCCTTTCGTTCCAGGTGCTGCCGTGGCCGACGCGGGACGCGCGCCCGTCCCTCGCCGGTTCGTCCGTCAGCACGGAGCAGCCTCTGGACGAGGTGTCAGGACCCAGACCGCGGGCCGGCTCCGGCAGAGCGGTGTGGTCGGGATGGTGGTCACGACGGTCTTCCAGGCCGAAGTGGTGATCAGCGGGCGTCCGGCCGCAGGTGTACGGGCAGGGTCAGGTGTCCGTTGCTGATCAGGGTGGGGAGCGGTCGCAGTGCGCCGGCGGGGACGGCGAGGCGGATCTCGGGGAAGCGGTCGAAGAGCATGCGCAGTGCGGTGGCGACCTCGAGGCGGGCGAGTGGGGCGCCGAGGCAGAAGTGCACGCCGTGGCCGAAGGCCAGGTGGTCCTTCGTGGGCCGGGTGACGTCGAAGCGGTCGGCGGACGCGCCGTGCCAGTCGGGGTGGCGGTTGGCGGCGGCGTAGGAGGCGAGGATCGCCTCGCCCGCGGCGATGGTCTGTCCGTCGGGCAGGGGGAGGTCGGTGAGGGCGTAGCGCAGGGGCAGGTGCTTGACGGCGGGTTCCTGCCGCAGGGTCTCCTCGACGACGTCGCTCCAGTCGGCCCGGCCGGCCCGGAGGTGGCCGAGCTGCTCGGGGTCGCTCAGCAGGGCGGTGATCGCCTGGTCGATGACGTTGACGGTGGTCTCGTACCCGGCGCTGATCATCAGCAGGAGCGTGTCGCGCAGCTCTTCGTCCGTGAAGCCGCCGCCGTCGCCCTCGTCGTCGCGGGCCGCGATGAGCAGGGAGGTCAGGTCGTCGCCGGGGGTGCGGCGCTTGGTGTCGATGAGTTGGTCCAGCTGCTCGTACAGGGTGGCGGTGTTGGCCTCGGCTTCGGCGGGGGTGAGGGTCGTGTCGAAGACGCCGTCGACGACCTGACGGAAGGCGTCGCGCTGGCTCTCGGGTACGCCCATCAGGTGGCCGATCACCGCGATGGGCAGCGGGTAGGCCAGGTGCTCGCGTAAGTCCACCGGTTTGTGCGGGGGCAGCGTGGCCAGGCGGTCGATGAGGGTGGTCGCCATGCGGTCGATGGCGTCCTTCATATTGGCGATTCGCCGGGCGCTGAAGGCTGGGGCGATCATGCGGCGCAACCGACGGTGGTCGGGGCCGTAGGCGGTGAACATGTTCTCCACCGCGATCCACAGGGCGAGGGGCCAGGTGGGGACGGTGTCGGTGAAGGCGGGCCAGTGGGCGCGGCCGTCTTTGGAGACCTGCGGGCTGGTCAGGAGCTGCTTGAGAAGGGCCGGATCGGTGACGGCCCATGCCTGGACGCCGAGGATGTCGACCCGTGCCGCCGAGCCTTGGGCGCGCAGGGCCCGGTGCTCGCCGTGGCGGTCGGATCCGGTGGGGTCGAGGATGAGTATCGGCTGCTCGGACATGAGTGTGAGCTCCTCAGTGTGCGGCGGGGAAGAGGACCGGAAGGGCTTCCAAGGCACGGTGGAAGGGGCCGGGCCGCCAACGCAGGTCAGCGGCGGGGACAGCAAGGTCTATCTCCGGGAAGGCGTCGAGGAGGTAGCTGATCGCGGTTTCGGCGATGAGGTAGGCGTGAGAGCGCGCAGGGCAGGTGTGGGGGCCGATGCTCCAGGCCAAGTGAGCGCGGTTACCGGCGACATCGGTCGAGCCGCGGGTAAGTTCCGGATCGTTGTTGCAGGCCGCCATGCTGATGACGACCGGCTGGTGGGCCGGGAGCAGGAAGCCGTCGATGTCCGTGGGATAAGGCGGATAGGTGATGCAGTAGTTCGCCAATGGGGGGTCGGTGTACAGGACGGTGTCGAGCGCGTCTCGCACCGCGGACCAACCTGCGTGCAGGCCGGCGGAAAAGTCCTCGTCGGTGAGGATCTTCAGACAGGTGTTGCTGATGAGGTTGGTCAGGGGTTCAATGCCGGCGCCATAGAAGGTAACGAGCTGGTGGGCCATCTCCTCGTTGCTCAGATGCGCGGGGTGGGCGAGGAGCCGTGAGGTGATGTCGTCGGCTGGACGGCCTTGGCGTAGGGCGACGAGTTCGGCGACGGCCTGGCCGAGGATCTGGTTGCCGCGAACGGCGTCGGTGACGTCAAAGACCTTCGCCATTCCGTCGGCGATGCGCGCTCCGATTTCGTCGGGACAGCCCAGCAGCGCGCTCAGCACCCGGAATGCGATGGGCCGGGCGTACTGGGTGAGCAGGTCTGCCCGGCCGACGGTGCGGAACTCCGCGGCAGCCCCAGCGGTGATCTTCTCCACGAGGGCACGCAGCTCGTGTTGGTCGACGGCATCGATGCTGGCGGTGTTGGCAGCCCGGTAGCGGGCGTGCTCGGCTCCACTGCTGCGCAGGGCGTTGGGTCGCCACTCCATCATCGGCCGGACCGGGCAGGAGGCCGGCACCTGCTGTTGCCAGATGCGTGGGTCGGCGGGAAAGCGCATCGGGTCATTGAGAATGCGACGGGCCTGGAGGTAGCCGATCACCAGCGTGGCCGGAATGCCAGGGGAGAGTTCAACGGGTACCAGGGCGCCGTGCATCTTCCGCATCCGCTCATAAGCGGCGTGCGGGTCGGCGGCGAAGCCTGGTTCATACAGGGCGATCCGGCCCGGCGGGGCCGGAGGCACGGGGCTGTTGGGGATCATCGCGTGGGCTCCAGAGGGATGGCTGCGCGGTGGGCCGTGAGGTATTCCGTGAGCGTGATCAGGGCGTACAGCGAGGAGGTACGGTCTCGTGCGTCGCACGTGGTCAGCGGCGTGAGCGGGTCCAGTGCGAGGGCTTGGCGAAGTTCTGCGGCCTCGTAGGCGGGAGCGTTAGGAAAAGCATTGACCGCGACCGCGTATGGGATGCCCTGGGCTTCCAGCAGGCTCAGTGCGCCGTGGCTGGCGTCGAGGTTGCGGGTGTCGGCCAGGACGAGGCAGCCGAGCGCGCCTTCGGCGAGGTCCTCCCACATGGGCTGGAAGCGGATCTGGCCGGGAAGGCCGAACAAGTAGAGGGCAAGGGCGCCGCCGGCCATGTGGATGCGGCCGAAGTCCATGCCCACGGTCGTCGTGGTCTTCTCCGGTGTGCCGCGCAGGTCATCGACTCCGACGCTGTCTTCAGTGATGGGTTCTTCCATCCGCAGCGGCTGGACCTCCGACACGCTGCCGATGAAGGTCGTCTTTCCGACCCCGAAGCCGCCCGCAACCACGATCTTGGCCGACTGCGTGACCGAGACCGGCACATAAGTGACGGCGGGCGGGTCAGACCAGTTCTCGCAGTCCATCAAGCACCTTCTGCAGGAGGTCGGTTTTGGGCTGGTCGGAATAGACGGCGGCTGGGCTGGCCAGGTGGCCGCTGTCCATGAGGGAGGAGACGAGGATCCGGACGGTGGAGGGCGGCAGTTGGAGAGCGGCGGCAATGTCTGCAACGGCCAACCCGCCGCGGCCGGGGGAGAACAGGCTCATCACTCGCCGGGTGTCAGGACCCAGATCGGTGGTGGGGCCGGTCGCGGCGATGACCACACTCTCCAGGTGCACAGCCCTGCCCGGGCGGATTTGCCCGCCCGTGCGGACGTAGGGCCTGACCATGTCCGGGTCATGCCGCGGTCCGGTCATGCCGCGGTGCCTCCGTCCGGCTGCGGTGCGGGCTTGCGGTCCTCGGTGCCGAGCTGCTTGCCAAGGCGCACCACGAGCTGCGCCATGTGGTGGCTGATCAGGCCGACGTCGACGTGGGGTCCCGTCGTGACGACCGACAGCATCGTGTTCCGTCCGGCCGCGGTCGTCAGGCCGATGTTCGTGACACTTTCGATCAGGTGCTGACGCACGCCCTGACCGCCGGTGAAATCGTCCCAAGCCCGCCCCGATGCCCGCAATGAGGCGGTCAGGGCGGCCAGCTTCTCACCATCGTCCTGGCTAATGGTCTTCGTGCGGGCCTTGAGCAGGCCGTCGCCGCTCATCAGCACGGCGTACCTGACGCCCTCCACGGAACCGAGCTGCTCGTCCAGCAGCCAGCCCAAGGCGTTCGAGCGCGTGTCCGACATGATTAACGTCCTTCGTTAGTGCTGGGAGTGTTGTGGTTGTCCCGGGCGCGGCGGGCGCCGTCCATCCAGGCGGCGGCAACCCCGGGGCTGCCCGGTCCCACCTCGAGGCCGGGATGCGCGGGGGAGGCGGTGACGGGGCGCGGAGTGCGCTGGCGGACGGTGAGCCCACTCGCCGTCGTGGAAGGTGTCGGCACCAGCGGCACGGCTTCCGGGGCAGGCGCCAGGCGTGCTGACGGCGTCGTCTGCGCGGGGGCCGGCTGAGGCGGCTTGGGCGTCGTCAACAGGGCCTGCGGCAGCACGATGACCGCACGGGTCCCGCCATACAGATTGGGTGCTGCCAATTCGATGCGGAAGCCGTACTGGTTGGCGAGGACGGACGCCACGCGCAGCCCCGTCTGGGGGTAAGCGCCCAGTTGGGTGATGTCGTCGCGCTGCTTGCCCGACATCACCTCGCGCGCCCAGGTCAGACGCTCGTCCTCCATCCGCAGCCCGGCGTCGTCCACGACCAGGAACGCCGCGTTCGCACCGTGCTCAAGGGAAACGTGCACCCGAGCGTTCGGCGGTGAGTACCGCAGCGCGTTGTCCAGCAACACCGCCAGGCTGTGGACAACCGCTTCCACGGCCCGACTTTCCACCGCGAGGAACTCCATGTCGGTGTGCTGGACGCGCTGATAGCCCTCGACCCGGCCCATGGCCGTACGCACGATGTCGGTCAGCGTGGTCACCGGCCAGCGACGGGAAAGCCTGTCGCCGCCCAGGACGGCGTACCCGGAGGCGGCGAGCAGCATCTGCTGGGCCAGGTGATCGATCTCGACCAGCGTCGCGTACGCCTCGTCCGACACATGGCGGCGCACGCCGGCACTGATCGTGCTGCTCAGCTTCGAGGCCCGCTGCACCGTGCTGGAAGCGAATCCCCGCACAGCTGCTCGGGCGACATCCACCGCCTCCTGCCGTAAATGGGCAATCTGACGCTCGGCTTCCAGTCGGACCTGCGTGACCTGCTGCATGCTGACGGCTTGGGCCTGCTGCCCCACCTGAACGATGACGGACTGGAGGTGATCAGCCATGGTGCCGAGTGCGCCTGCGAGCGGGGTGCCCACGAGCTGAGGTGGGAGGACGAAGTCGACACGGTGCTCCTGCCCGCTGTGCGCCGCAGTCGCGGCGGCTGGCAACACCGTGCTCGTCACGTATCCGACGCACTGCTCGGCCGCCCGCAGCTCCTGCGAGAGCCGTTCGGCACGCTCATGAAGACCGTCCGCACGACGCTGCTCGCGGCGGGCTTTGCGTCCGAAGTGCACCGCCGCAGCGAGGCCGGCGATCAAAGCAATAAGGATCAGTATCAGTTCGGTCATCAGGCCCTCGCGAGGATTGAGGAGACGGTTCCACCCACGACAGCGCTGATCCCGGCGGAGCCGATCGAGAAGCGCGAGCCCGCAGTGGCGGCAGGGGTCGGGAGTGGCGACGCACCCAGCCGGTGAGCAGCAGGGCGCTCTCGATCAACCCCATAGGAGAAGGAGGCGGTGGCCATCAGCTCACCTCCAGGGCCAGGTCGCACCAGGTGGTCGCTCCCTTGTCGCTGATCCCCCAGGAGCCGTGCCACTGGCTGGCGATGGACTCGACGAGCCACAGCCCGCGGCCGTTCTCCGCGTGAGCGTCCGGCTTGGAAGCGATGGGTAGGCGGCTGGGCACCCCGTCGTGCACGCGAATGTCCAGGTGGCCATCCCGGAGGGCGAGAGTCAGAGTGATCTTGCGACCGTGGCTGTGCTGGACCGCATTGGTGACCAACTCAGAGACGACGAGCGCGGCGTCGTCCGCCAAGCGGGACAGGCCGCTTTGGTGCAGGCGAGTCTGAGTCAGGCTTCGCATTTTGCGGACCTGCAACGTGTCAACCTGTGCGAGGGGTTGACCTGGCCTGCGCTCAGTGATCTGAAAGGTACGACTCAATAGGGCAACGTCGGTCATGGGAGAACGAAGCGGTCGTTCGGCAGTCGTTGTCATCACGTCCTCTTGGAGCACGGAGGACCGATCGGGCGACGGATGTCGCCCTACGAGGGTGGTCCGCTCGCTGCCGTGGCGAAGACGGGACGGGCATGGGCCAAACCGCGTCGTCGTGGTGCCGCGCACGTCCTTCCCCTCTCCGCAGCGACAACGTGATCACCGCATCCGACCGAGTGGTCGGCGCAGTGGGCATGAGTGTGGGACCAGGACGCACCCGTACTGATCCCTGCGGCGATATCTCTGTAGAGATACGGGATCCCGCATATCGTGTGGACCGTCGGGAAGTTCGACCCAGGGGGCCGCGCCATGAGACCGCCGAGCCGCGTATGCGAGAGATGTGCAACCGAGCTGAGTCAGTACAACCCCGACACCCTGTGCGCCCTGTGCGCAAAGGCAGGAACGGCGCCGGGAGTGCCCGATCGCGCCTGGCGCGACGAAGCCGTTTACCGGGCCCTGGCCGCTTGGGATTTCGGCGAGCTGCTGCGCCTGGTACGCAAGCGATCCGGCTTATCTCAGATGGCCGTGCGCGAACTGACGGCGCTACCTCAGTCGTTCATTTCCGGCCTCGAACGCGGTCAGAAGCAGATCGGCAGCCCCGCCACCCTTCTCGACCTTCTCAACGGCCTCGGCCTGCCTTCCGACCTGCAGCCTTTGCTGCTGACCCCCCTACGCGGCGATGCGCCGAAACCTGGTCATAACCTCTCCGCAGAGGCCGTACTGCCTTGGACGGCGGATCGTATGGTGACGTCACTTGAAGTGGCCATCGGAGGTACCACCATGAAGCGCCGCCGCGTGCTGACCGCCTTGAGCGGAGCCGCACTCACCCAGTACGTCTTGCAGTCCGCCATCGCTCCCGCAGAGGCCGTGGCCGCTTCTTCCGGTACCACGACTGTCACCGACGACCTGATCGATTCGCTTCAAAGCACCACCGACGCACTCCGCCAGATGGACGCCACCAGCGGTAGCGGAAACCTCGCCCACACGGCGAAGACTCACCTGCGGATGCTCCTGCACCTGCTCAAGCAGGGCTCCTACAAAGAGAGTTACGGACGTCGCCTGGCTGCCGTCACCGCAGACACGGCAGCCCAGACTGGTTGGTACACCTTCGACAGCGGTGACCACGACACCGCCCAGCACCTCTTCCTTGGCGCTCTGCGCGCAGCCCACGCTTCGGGCGACTCCCGCCTGCGCGCCGGCGCTCTCGGTTTCCTCGCTATCCACGGTTACTCCGCCGGCGACCCGCGCGACGCCATCACCGCCGCCCGTACAGCGCGCCAGGCAATCACCGATCACGACGCCCCCGCCCTGAACGCCATGCTCCTCACCCGCCAGGCTCGCGGCCACGCCCGGCTCCGTGAAGAGCGCCACGCCTTGGCCGCGCTTGCCGAAGCCGAAGAACTCTGTGCCCGCGGCCGGGGCGAGGACGATCCCCACTGGCTGTACTGGATCAGCCCAGGGGAGATCCTCGGACAGACCGGAAGCTGCTACCTCGACCTGGGACAGCCGGCTCGGGCAGCCCAATCCTTTGCCGCGGCCCGCGACGTGCTCCGCCGGGACGAGACCCGAACCACCGCTCAGTTCCTCTCCCGAGCCGCGACCGCGCAGATGCGCGCCGGCGACGCCGACGCCGGCTGCGCCACCGCCCATGACGTCCTGACCCTCGCCGAAGGCATTCAATCCGCCCGCCTCGACGACCACCTGCGCACCATGCTCCATGAGGCGCGTTCCTACGGTGCCTCCTCAATCGCCCGGGATCTGCTGGATCGTGGGGAAGGCGTTATGCGTCAGCGAGCCGCCGCATGATTCTGGTTCTCTGGGACATTGACCGCACCCTCCTGTACACCGGCGACACCGACCGGCTGGTCTACCGGGAACTCTTCGAGGAGGTAGTGGGCCGGCCTGCCGAGCGTCTGCCCGCCCGGGGAACCGGGGTGACGATGCCCCTCGCTGTCCGGGAGCTGCTGCGCGCGAATGCAGTGCAACCCGAGCGGATCGAGGAACTCGCGCAGCGCATCGTGCAGCGTATGCCTGCACAACTGGAGCGTCACCGTGGCGATCTTTCTCGCACCGGGCAGGTCATGCCCGGTGCACCCGCCGCCCTTGCCGCCGTGCACCAAGAGCCCGGGCTGGTTCCCACTGTCGTCACCGGCAATCTGCGGGGCAGCGCTGAGATCAAGCTCAAGGCTCTTGGCCTGGACGAGTATCTCGACCTCGGCATCGGCGGATACTCCTCCGATGACTCCCACCGCCCTGCCCTCGTACGCGTGGCACAGCAGCGAGCCGGCACTCGCCATGGGTGTACCTTCACACGGGAGACGACCGTGATTATCGGCGACTCTCTCGAGGACGTCCGCACTGGACGGGAAGGAGGCGCCCACGTGATTGGCGTCGCTTCCGGTACCACATCAGTCGACCGGCTGGCTGCCGCCGGGGCCTGCCACGTCGTCCCTGACCTAACCGACGTACAACGCATAATCCGCCTGATCAACCAATGCGCCGCGTCGGACGTCGACCACGGCTGCCCTGAACCACGGCAGGACGCGATGCCGGAAGAGTTCAGGTGATCGAGGTGCGGCCCGGCGAGCAGAGGCGCAACCTCTCCCGCCGAGGCACTGAGCATCCAGACCGTGCACCACACGACCGACCCGGCAGCCACGGTGGCGCTTCTGGACTCCCTGTTCCTCGGCTCGGCCCCGGCCTGGGCTGGGGACGCACAGCGCAGGACGAGGACCGTGATGACGTACACGCCACCCCTTTGGCCCGTTTCCGTGAAGGGCGTCGCCCTGGACGCAGAGCGCCGAGTGCTGCTCCTGAAGAACGAGCGCGACGAGTGGGAATTGCCCGGTGGACGCCTGGAGACCGGCAGTTCGGGCGGGGCCGTACCAGCCGATTGCAGCCCGGAGTCGGCGCTTGAACGGGAGATCCAGGAGGAGACCGGCTGGGAGGTGAAGGCCGGGCCACTGATCGGCGGTGGCGTGTGGATCTACGAGCCCATCCCGGGTCGCAGGGTCCTGATCGTCACCTACGGCTGCACGGTCCTCACTCCCGAACGAGCACCCGTCGTCAGTCACGAGCACAAACAACTCGGGATGTTCGCCGCGGACCAAGTGCCGGACCTCAACATGCCCGAGGGCTACAAGCGGGCCGTGGCTGCCTGGTACCTCCGCGACGTCGCGGACGTGGGTGACTACGAGCCGAGGTAGCAAAATGGTATGCCAGCGGACGCTGACTGGCCGCCATCGGCCACTGCTGGCAGCGGTACCTGCCGCGCGGGTCTCGTCTGTCGGCGACACTCGTCGATACCCACACGCTGCCTGACGTAACAGCCGACGCCGACGCTCAGCCCGATTCGCCCACAGCAGACGAGCAAGGGTCTCAAAGGACTGGAACTTACTGCGGGGACGATGTCAACGTACAACGTCCCCAAAAACCAACCTGGTCAGCGAATAGGCAAGGGCATTCGGGCCAGTGGCTGAACGCAGCCGTCGCCTCGTGTCCTGATGCTGCCTGGCCTGCGCACCGAGCCCTGCCTCCCCGAGGTTCCGACGCAAGGAGCCCACCTGTCCAACGGCACGCTTCGGTCCTACAACTCACGGTCCCGATCCGGTTCACCCCTCAGGCCCTCAACGCTCAGCAACGCTAGGCCCACGCCCGCTTAGCCACCGCGCCGTGTCTCGGTGGTTGCCCGACCGGAGGGAGAGGGACTCCTTGCCATGCTGACGGGCTGTAGGACGTTGGTTCATCCCGGAGGCCGCTTGAACCCTGGCCACCGTCGAGGTGCGCAACATAGACGACGATCACCGGTTAGCCAAACCGGGGATCCTCCAGACCATTGTTGTCGTTCGCACCCGGCTGTGCTTGGCGGTGGGGCCGTGCGGACGCAGTGGATCGTGCCGCGTGCTACCGCGCGGCTGCATGCACCAGTGGAAGGAATGCCGCACGTGGCCGAACCCGTTGACGACCTGTTGACCATCACCGAAGTCCTGGCACTTCTGGGCGGAAACATTCATCGATCGAGTTTTCATCGCTGGCGGGCAACCGGCCGGGGGCCGCAGACGATGCGACTTCCTAACGGGCAAGTTCGCATCCGGCGGAGTGACCTCAAGAACTGGTTCGACAGCCTAGAGAGCTGAGCGCTCGCCTCGCGCGGACATAGGGCTCATGCCTGTGGATCCAATCCCTCTGAATTGATGGTGGAAGTTGCGAATCTCGAACGTCCAATTTTGGAAAACCCAAAATAGGAAGGGTCGACCGAAGCCGTACCAGGTCCGTTGGGCTGTTGACGGGAAAGCCTTCTACGCCTCCTACCGCTCCTCCGCCCACGCTGAGCTCTTCCGCGTCAACCTTGTCGCTGCTGCGAACCGTGGTGAGGTCTTCGACGGCGAAACAGGCCTCCCTGTGTCGATGCAGCCGGAGTCAGAGGCGCTGACCTGGTATCAGTTCGCTCGCGCCTACGCGGAAATGAAATGGCCGGGTGCGGCGGCAAATACGCGTAAGAATACGGCTTCCGCGCTGGCTCGCATAACAACTGAACTGCTTGTCGAGCCTAAAAAGGGTGTGGTGGCGCCGGACTCGCAAGTAATGCGTCGGGCCCTGACTCACTGGGCCTTCCGGCTGACAGCGCAGAGTGAAGCGCCGGAAGCCGACGTGTCAGCCGCGTTGGAATGGGTCGCACAACACTCGCGGCCCGTGACGGATTTGAAGGACCTTGATGTCGGACGTCATGTCTTGCGGTCCATCAGCTTCCGTCTGGACGGGGCGCCCGCGAGTCCCAGCCACTCACAACGGATTCGGGCTGTGTTTCACAACGCGCTCGAATACGCGGTGGAAAAGGGAGACCTCCCGGAAAACCCTCTCAGCAGGATTGGTGGACGTACTCCACGACTCACTCGCCAGGTGGACCCACGCGTGGTGGTGAGTCCACGGCAGGCTAGAGAACTCTTGACCGCGGTCACCTACGCCGGCACCTGGGCTCACGGGCGAGGGCGACTCCTCATGCCGTTCTTCGCGACCCTGTACTTCGCGGCCCTGCGGCCTGAAGAGGCGGTCGAGTTGAGACTTCAGGATTGCCAACTCCCGAAGAAGGGGCCAGGCCTCCTCACGCTGCACCAGGCCAGCACACGCGCTGGCTCCGCGTGGACGGATGACGGGCGAAAGCACGAGCAGCGAGGGCTCAAGCACCGGGCTCGCGGCGACGTACGTCTGGTACCGGTGTCCCCTGAACTGGTGCAGATACTGCGGACGTACGTCGACGAGTTCGGGACGGCGGAGGACGGACGGCTCTTCCGCAGCCCGAGCGGAGGCCGGTTGGACTCCACGCGATACCTCGATGTCTGGCACAAGGCGCGGCGCATTGCCTTCCCACCACATCTCGTGGACTCCCTCCTTGCCAGGAGGCCGTACGACCTGCGTCATGCCGCGGTCTCCCTGTGGCTGAACTCTGGTGTCCCCGCCGCTGAGGTGGCCGAGATGGCAGGCCACAGCGTGGCGATCCTGATGGACACGTACTACAAGTGCATCCACGGCCAGCGGGAGCAGATGGTGCAGCGCATCATCGACGCCCTCAGTGACGATCGGGAGGGCGAGGCATCGGGCGAAGTGGACTAGACCATGCGTCTTCGCTGGCACACTATTGGCACAATCGCTGTGGGGTGCAACGAAACGCGATGAGACGCGGTGGGGTGCACCTCGGGCCACGGCCCCTGCTTCGTTCTCGGCGAGAACGTCGTAACGGCCGGCCCGCGGAGCGTCGGACGACGCGGCGCGGGCCGACCGATGATTGGTGAAACCGCAGGTCAGCCCACCTTGCGGAACAGCCCCTCCTGCACCACGGACACGATCAGTTGCCCCTCGAGGTTGTAGATGCGGCCCCGGGCGAGGCCCCGGCCGCCCACCGCGATCGGCGACTCCTGGTCGTACAGGAACCACTCGTCCGCACGGAACGGCCGGTGGAACCACATGGCGTGGTCCAGCGACGCCATGTCGAAGCCCCGAGGCCCCCACAGCGGCTCGACCGGGATGCGCACCGCGTCGAGCAAGGTCATGTCACTGGCGTAGGTCAGCGCGCAGGTGTGCACGAGCGGGTCGTCACCGAGCGGCCCCACCGCGCGCATCCACACGGCGCTGCGCGGTTCGGCCTCCTTGACGTCCTCGGTGCTCCAGCGCAGCCGGTCCACATACCGGATGTCGAACGGCTGGCGCCGTGCCATGCGCTCCAACTGCTCCGGCAGTGTGCCCAGATGCTCCCGGATCTCGTCCGCGACCGTCGGCAGGGACTCCGGCTCCGGGATCTCGCGAGCCGGCGGCAGCTGGTGCTCGAAGCTCCCTTGTTCAGGCTTGTGGAAGGAGGCGGTCAGATTGAAGATCGTCCGGCCCTGCTGCACCGCGGTGACCCGGCGGGTGGTGAAGGACCGCCCGTCGCGTACCCGCTCCACCTGGTACACGATCGGCACCCCTGGCCGGCCCGGCCGCAGGAAGTACGCGTGCAGCGAATGGACCGGGCGCTCGCCGTCCGTGGTGCGTCCCGCCGCGACCAGCGCCTGGCCGGCCACCTGGCCGCCGAAGACCCTCTGGAGGGATTCCTGCGGACTGCGGCCGCGGAAGATGTTGACTTCTATCTGCTCCAGGTCGAGCAGGTCGACGAGCCTTTCGGCCGGGTTCGTCATGGGCGGGAGACTCCTGGATTCAGAACGGGTCGACGTCGGCTCACAGCTGACCGACGTCGGTCACACGGACGACCGCACGGCCCTCGGCGTCGGATGCGGCGAGATCGACTTCGGCGCTGATGCCCCAGTCGTGGTCGTCGGAGGGGTCGTCGAAGATCTGCCGCACGCGCCACAGCCCGTTCTGCGGCTCCTCCTTGATCACCAGCAGCTTGGGGCCGCGGGCGTCGGGACCGGTACCGAGGTCGTCGTACTCGTCCCAGTACTTGTCCATGGCCTCGCCCCAGGCCTCGGCGTCCCACCCGGAATCCGCGTCCATCTCGCCCAGCTCCCCGACCTGGTCGAGGGCGGCGAGTTCGACGCGGCGGAACATGGCGTTGCGGACCAGCACGCGGAACGCGCGCGCGTTGGAGGTGACCGGCTTGACCTGGTCGGCCTTCTCCTGGGCCTCCTCGGCGGTCATCTCCTCCGGGTTGGCCAGCTGCTCCCACTCGTCCAGCAGACTGGAGTCGACCTGGCGCACCATCTCGCCGAGCCAGGCGATCAGGTCCTGAAGGTCCTCGGACTTCAGGTCGTCCGGGACGGTGTGCTCCAGGGCCTTGTACGCGCTGGCCAGGTAGCGCAGCACAATGCCCTCGGTGCGGGCCAGCTCGTAGTAGGACACCAACTCCGTGAACGACAGAGCCCGTTCGTACATGTCGCGGATCACGGACTTCGGCGACAGCGGGTGGTCGCCCACCCAGGGGTGGCTCTTTCGGTAGGTGTTGTACGCGTGGAAGAGCAGCTCTTCCAGCGGCTTGGGGTACGTGACCTCCTGGAGACGCTCCATGCGCTCCTCGTACTCGACACCGTCCGCCTTCATCGCGGCCACGGCCTCGCCACGCGCCTTGTTCTGCTGGGCGGCGAGGATCTGCCGCGGGTCGTCCAGCGTGGACTCCACGACGGACACCATGTCCAGTGCGTAGGACGGCGACTCGGGGTCCAGCAGTTCGAACGCGGCCAGTGCGAAGGTGGACAGCGGCTGGTTGAGCGCGAAGTCCTGCTGGAGATCGACCGTGAGCCGGACGATACGGCCCTCGGCGTCCGGCCGGTCGAGCTTCTCCACGATGCCGCCGTCCAGCAGCGAGCGGTAGATGGCGATCGCCCGCCGGATGTGCCTCAGCTGCTGCTTGCGCGGCTCGTGGTTGTCCTCCAGCAGGCGCCGCATCGCCTCGAAGGCGTTGCCGGGCCGTGCGATCACCGACAGCAGCATCGTGTGCGTCACGCGGAAACGGGAGGTCAGGGGCTCCGGCTCGGAGTCGATGAGCTTGTCGAAGGTGTTGTCCGTCCAGCCGACGAAGCCCTCGGGTGCCTTCTTGCGGACGACCTTGCGGCGCTTCTTCGGATCGTCGCCCGCTTTGGCGAGGGCCTTCTCGTTCTCGATGACGTGCTCGGGGGCCTGCGCGGCGACGAAGCCCTCGGTGTCGAAGCCCGCGCGGCCGGCCCGGCCGGCGATCTGGTGGAACTCACGGGCGCGCAGCGTGCGCACGCGGCTGCCGTCGTACTTGGTCAACGCGGTGAACAGCACCGTACGGATCGGCACGTTGACGCCCACGCCGAGCGTGTCCGTACCGCAGATCACCTTCAGCAGACCGGCCTGCGCCAGCTTCTCCACCAGACGCCGGTACTTGGGCAGCATGCCGGCGTGGTGGACGCCGATGCCGTGCCGGACGTAGCGGGACAGGTTGCGGCCGAACCTGGTGGTGAAGCGGAAGTTGCCGATCAGCTCGGCGATCCGATCCTTCTCCTCCCGCGAACACATGTTGATGCTCATCAGCGCCTGCGCCCGCTCCACGGCCTGGGCCTGGGTGAAGTGGACGATGTACACCGGCGCCTGGCGAGTCTGCAACAGGTCGGTGAGCGTCTCGGTGAGCGGTGTGCGCCGGTACTCGTAGGACAGGGGAACCGGGCGGGTCGCCGAACGGACCACCGCGGTGGGACGCCCGGTGCGACGGGTGAGGTCCTTCTCGAAGAAGGAGACGTCGCCGAGCGTGGCCGACATCAGGACGAACTGTGCCTGCGGAAGTTCCAGCAGGGGAATCTGCCAGGCCCAGCCCCGGTCGGGCTCCGCGTAGAAGTGGAACTCGTCCATGACGACCTGGCCGACGTCGGCGTCCTTGCCGTCGCGCAGCGCGATCGACGCGAGGACCTCCGCCGTGCAGCAGATGACGGGCGCGTCGGCGTTCACGGAGGCGTCGCCGGTGAGCATGCCGACGTTCTCGGTGCCGAACATTTTGCACAGCTCGAAGAACTTCTCCGACACGAGCGCTTTGATCGGCGCCGTGTAGAAGGTGACCTCGTCCCTGGCCAGCGCGGCGAAGTGAGCGCCCGCGGCGATCATGCTCTTGCCGGACCCGGTGGGCGTGGACACGATCACGTTGGCTCCGGAGACCGCCTCGATCAGCGCCTCCTCCTGGTGGGGATAGAGCGTGAGACCGCGCTCCCGCGCCCAGGATTCGAAGGCCTCGTACAGGGCGTCGGGGTCGGCGGTCGGCGGGAGCTGATCGATGAGGGTCACGCCCCCATCTTGCCTGGCACTCCGGCCGAGACGGGAATCGGATGCCGGACCGAAGATCACGACCGCTACGCTGTGTCGCCGACAGGACATCGGCGCACCGGGTCAACTGGACAGCGGCGCAAGAGGAATGGGGCGGGCAACGGCCATGATGGGACCAGCACACTCACTGTCGGGGGCGGCGGCCTGGCTCGGCGTCGGAGCCGCGGTCGCCGCGGCCGGGCACCCGATGCCCTGGCCGGTGCTGCTGGTCGGTGCGCTGATCTGCGCCGGGGCCGCGCTCGCTCCGGACCTGGACCACAAGGCCGCCACCATCTCGAGGGCCTTCGGACCGGTCTCGCACGCGCTGTGCGAGATCGTCGACAAGCTGTCCTACAACGTCTACAAGGCGACGCGGAAGAAGGGCGACCCGCGCCGTTCCGGTGGGCACCGGACGCTGACGCACACCTGGCTGTGGGCGGTGCTGATCGGGGCGGGCACCTCCGTGCTGGCGATCACCGGGGGCCGCTGGGCGGTGCTGGCCATTCTCTTCGTGCACATGGTGCTGGCCATCGAGGGCCTGCTGTGGCGGGCGGCCCGCGGCTCCAGCAGCGCGGTCCTGGTCTGGCTGCTGGCCGCGACCAGCGCCTGGATCCTGGCGGACATCCTCGACCAGCCCGGCAACGGATCGGACTGGCTGTTCACCGCTCCGGGCCAGGAGTACCTGTGGCTGGGCCTGCCGATCGTGCTGGGCGCGCTGATGCACGACATCGGCGACGCGCTGACCGTCTCCGGGTGCCCCATCCTGTGGCCGATACCGGTGGGCCGCAAGCGCTGGTACCCCATCGGCCCGCCGAAGGCGATGCGGTTCCGGGCGGGCAGCTGGGTCGAGCTCAAGGTGCTGATGCCGGCGTTCATGGTGCTCGGCGGAGTGGGCTGTGCGGTCGCGCTGAACTTCAACTGAGGGACCGGTTCGGCAACGCTCCCGGTCCACAGCACCCGGGGGCGTCGGCAGACTTCCGGTCCCGTCCGTCGCGCGGGTCCCGCCCGGCCCCCGGGCGGGCAGCCCAGTCCACCGCCGGTCGCCGGTCAGGCGGCCCCGCCGCCTCCCGGGCCCTGCCCGCCGCCGTAACGCCGCTCGAACCGGGCGACGCGGCCCTCCGAGTCCACCGTGCGGGCCTTGCCGGTGTAGAACGGGTGGCTCTCCGAGGAGATCTCCACGTCCACGACCGGGTAGGTCGCGCCGTCGTCCCACTCGATGGTCTGCTCACTGGTCGCGGTGGACCGGGTGAGGAAGGCGTAACCGGCGGCGCGGTCCCGGAAGACGACGGGGTGGTAGTCGGGGTGCTTGTCCTGCTGCATGGGTGCTCCTCGTGCGGCGAGGGAGGCGGGGGAGAGGGCGACGGCACGCGGCCGGCCGGGTCAGACCTACGGGGTCTCCTCGTCGACGACGTGCATCGCGGCCTCCTCGGCGGAGGCGGCCGCGCCGTCGATGCCCACGTCGGTGGCGACCAGGGCACTCTCGTCGTCCTCGTGCGCTCCCTCGTCGGGGGCGACGAGACGGCCGGAGCGGGCGGTGCCGACCTCGTTGTCCAGGAGTTCCCCGTCGGTGTCCTCGCAGTCGCCCATGTCGTCGCCGTCCCAGACGGGCGGTTCGGGCAGCTCCTCGGCGAGGCGCTGGTCCAGGGTTTCGCCCTGCCGGCGCTCCGCGGCGGTCACGCCGGTGTGCTCCACGGCCCACGGCCGCTCCGGAGGCGACCAGCCACGGTCCAGGGGGTCGTCGACGCCGTCGTACACGAGAGTGTCCTCCGGGTCGAGCACGCCCGTGTCCTCCCTGACCTCGGAGTCGTCGGGCTGGTAGACGTCGTCTCCCCATCCGTCGGCGCTGTCCACGGGTACCTCCAGGTGGTGGGGACGGGCCCGTTCTCTCCGCGGCCGGTGTGCGGCCGCCGGTGCGCGGGGCGCAGCCGGCACCCGGCACGAACCGTACGGTTCCCGGGCGCTCCCCGAGCCGTTTCCGCCTTCCAGCCTTCCACCGCTGTTCGGCACCGCGCAACGGCACCGGCCGTCTCGCCCGGCCGATACCCTGTCCACCACGGGTCCCGGCCCTTGTCCGTCCCGGCCACCGGGCCCGATACCGCATGGGTCACCGCGCCAAAACCGGCCCGGGTGTCTGCATCGGTCACCGGGCCAAAGCCGGTCCCGGCGACTGCGCCGGTCGCCGTGTCCATCGCCCGATCGGTGACCGTGCCGAAGCCGGTCCCGGCGACCCTGCTGGTCCCGCTGACCCTGCAGGTCCCCGGCGATACCCTGCCGGTCTCGGCAACCGTGTCCGTCGCCGCATCGGTGACCGTGCCGAAGCCGGTCCCGGCGACTGCGCCGGTCGCCGTGTCCATGGCCCGATCGGTGACCGTGCCGAAGCCGGTCCCGGCGACCCTGCTGGTCCCGCTGACCCTGCAGGTCCCCGGCGATACCCTGCCGGTCTCGGCAACC
>NZ_JBSFJL010000022.1:115625-136523 GCF_053598035.1 Streptomyces sp. NPDC001204
GTGTCCATGGCCCGATCGGTGACCGTGCCGAAGCCGGTCCCGGCGACCCTGCTGGTCCCGCTGACCCTGCAGGTCCCCGGCGATACCCTGCCGGTCCCGGCAACCGCGTCCGCCGCCGCGTCGGCCACCGCTTCCGTCGCTGCTCAGGCCGCCGCGCCGGAATCGGCCTCGCCGGCCCCTCCCTTCCTGCTGGCCTCGCCAGCCCCACCGGCTTCCTCAGCCCCACCGGCTCCGTCAGCCCCATCGGCTCCGCCGGTCCCAGCGCCCGCGCCCGACACCGCACCCCTCCCCGCGCCGCCCCCCGGACTCGTCACCCCGGACGGCAGAGCCCGCGGCCCGCAGGCCGTACGGCGAGGCGGCTCGCGCTGCGCGGCACGGGCCGGCCACGGGGCTCGCGGGCGCGGAGGAACCGTGCCGTCACCCGTGCCAGGACCGCCACAGCGCCGCGTAGGCGCCGTTCGCCGTGACGAGTTCGTCGTGGCTGCCCAGCTCGCTGATGCGACCGTTCTCGACCACCGCGATGACATCGGCGTCGTGGGCCGTGTGGAGCCGGTGGGCGATGGCTACGACCGTGCGGCCGTCCAGGACGCGGGCCAGGGACCGCTCCAGATGCCGGGCCGCACGCGGGTCGAGCAGCGAGGTCGCCTCGTCCAGGACCAGTGTGTGCGGATCGGCCAGGACCAGCCGGGCCAGGGCGATCTGCTGGGCCTGGGCCGGGGTGAGGGCCAGACCGCCGGAGCCGACCTCGGTGTCCAGACCGTCGTCGAGGGCACGAGCCCAGCCGTCCGCGTCGACCGCGCCCAGCGCCGCCCACAGCTCCGCGTCGACGGCGTCCGTGCGGGCGAGCCGCAGGTTGTCGCGCAGGGAGCCCACGAAGACGTGGTGCTCCTGGTTGACCAGGGCGACATGGGAGCGGACGCGTTCGGCGGGCATCCGGGACAGTTCGGCGCCGCCGAGCGCGATCCGGCCGTCCCGGGGCGCGTAGATCCCGGCGAGCAGCCGGCCCAGCGTGGACTTTCCGGCGCCGGACGGGCCGACCAGGGCCAGCCGCGTGCCCGGGGCGACCTTCAGGGAGACCTCACGCAGGACGTCGACGCCCTCCAGGTAGCCGAAGTGCACCCGGTCCGCGTCCACGTCCCGGCCGGTGGGGGCCAGGGAGTCGTCCCCGGCGTCCGGCTCGATGTCGCGCACCCCGACGAGCCGGGCCAGCGACACCTGAGCCACCTGCAACTCGTCGTACCAGCGCAGGATCAGCCCCACCGGGTCGACCAGCATCTGCGCGATGAGGGCGCCCGTCGTCAGCTGGCCGACCCCGATCCAGCCCCGCAGGACGAACACGCCACCGACCATGAGCACCGAGGCGAGCACGGTGACGTGGGTGACGTTGACGACCGGGAAGAGCACCGACCGCAGCCAGAGTGTGTAGCGTTCCCACGCGGTCCATTGCGTGATCCGGAGTTCCGACAGCGCGACGCGGCGTTCGCCGAGACGGTGTGCCTCGACGGTGCGCCCGGCGTCGACGGTCTCGGTGAGCGCGGCGGCCACGGCGGCGTAGCCCGCGGCCTCGGAGCGGTAGGCGGACGGCGCCCGCCGGAAGTACCAGCGGCAGCCGAGTACCAGCAGGGGCACGGCCAGCAGCACGGCCGCGGCGAGCGGCGGCGCGGTCAGGACCAGACCGCCGAGCAGCAGCGCCACCCACACGACCCCGATCGCCAGCTGCGGCACGGCCTCGCGCATCGCGTTGGCGAGCCGGTCGATGTCGGTGGTGATACGGGAGAGCAGGTCGCCCGTGCCCGCCCGCTCCAGCACGCCCGGTGGCAGGCCCACCGACCGGACGAGGAAGTCCTCGCGCAGGTCGGCCAGCATCCGTTCGCCGAGCATCGCCCCGCGCAGCCGCACTTCCCGTACGAACACCGCCTGGACGAGCAACGCGAGCACGAACAGCGCGGCGGTGAGGGGCAGATGCAGCTCCCGGGTGTCGTCCGCCACCCGTTCGACCAGGTCGCCCAGCAGCCAGGGACCGGCCATGGAGGCCACCACGGCGAGGGTGTTGACGGTGATGAGCAGGACGAAGGCCCGTCGGTGCCGGCGCAGCAGTTCGCTCACATAGGAGCGCACGGTCGCGGCGGACCCGACGGGCAGGGTGTCGGCCGTGGTCGGGGCCGCCGGGTCGTAGGCAGGGCGCGCCACGCCGATCATGCCGTCTCCTCCATCTCTTCGAGGGCCCCGTCCAGGTCCTCTTCCAGGTCTTTTTCCAGGGTTTCTTCCGTGGCGTCCCGCGGAGCGGCCTCGTCGTCGCGCGGCGCGTCGTGCCGCGGGCGGTCCGGTGCGGCCCGCAGCCTGCCGCCATCGAGCAGAACGTGCCCGGCGCGCTCCTCGTCCGTCTCCCGGGTCACCACCGCGCGGTACCGGGGTTCGGTGTGCACCAGGTCCCGGTGCACACCGACCGCGGTGACCGTGCCCTCGTGGACCAGCACCACCCGGTCGGCACGGTCCAGGAGGAGCGGAGAGGAGGTGAACACCACCGTGGTGCGTCCGGCCCGCAGGTCGCGCAGGCCCTGTGCGATCCGTGCCTCGGTGTGCGAGTCGACGGCGGAGGTCGGTTCGTCCAGGACGAGCACCTCGGGGTCGGTGATCAGCGACCGGGCCAGAGCCAGACGCTGGCGCTGGCCGCCCGAGAGGGACCGGCCGCGCTCGGTGATCCGGACGTCCATCGGGTCCTCGGAGGACGGCGACGACTGCGCGAGCGCGTCCAGGACGTCGGCGCACTGGGCGGCGGAGAGCGCATCCCGGGCGGCGACCTTCCCCGAGGCGGGCACGTCGAGCAGTGCGCGCAGCGATCCGGACAACAGCACCGGGTCCTTGTCCTGGACCAGGACGGCGGTGCGCGCGGAGTCGAGCGGCAACTCGTCCAGCGGTACGCCCCCGAGCAGAGCCGAGGTGCCCGGCTCGGTGGGGTGGCCGCCCAGCCGTTCCGCCAGCCGGCCCGCGGCGTCCGGGTCGCCGCAGACCACGGCGGTGAGTTGTCCGGCCGGTGCGCGAAGACCGGTCGCCGGGTCGTGCAGTTCACCTGACGGCACGACGGGTGCCCGTGTCCCGGCCCCGTCGGTGGCCCGTTCCAGGGACAGCACCCGGGCGGCCCGGGAGGCCGACGGGCGGGAGAAGGAGTACGCCATGGCGATCTCGACGAAGTGCCGCAGCGGATAGGTGAGGACCATGACGGAGCTGTAGACGGTGACGAGTTCGCCCACGCTGATCCGGCCCGCGCGGGCCAGGTGCACGCCGTACCAGACGACCCCGATCAGCAGCAGGCCCGGCAGCAGGACCTGGATCGCGGCGATCAGGGACCACATGCGGGCACTGCGGACGGCCGCGTGCCGCACCTCCTGGGAGGCACTCCGGTAGCGGTCGAGGAACAGCTCCTCCCCGCCGATGCCGCGCAGCACCCGCAGTCCGGCGACGGTGTCCGAGGCCAGTTCGGTGGCGCGGCCCGCCTTCTCGCGCTGCACGTCGGCACGCCGGGTCGCACGGGGCAGCAGCGGCAGCACCGCGAGAGCCAGCGCCGGCAGGCCCACGGCGACGACCACGCCCAGCGCGGGCTGGTAGACGAGCAGGGCGACACAGACCAGCACGATGGTGACGGCCGCCGCGGTGAACCGGGACACGGCCTCCACGAACCAGCCGATTTTCTCGACATCACCGGTGGACACGGCGACCACCTCGCCGGCGGCCACCCGCCGGGTCAGCGCCGAGCCCAGCGCGGCGGCCTTGCGGGCGAGCAGTTGCTGGACGCGGGCGGCGGCGGTGATCCAGTTGGTGACCGCGGCGCGGTGCAGGTAGGTGTCGCCGAGCGCGTTGCCGGCACAAGCCACCGTAAGCAGCCCGCCGGCGAAGGCCAGCCGCGCGCCCGAACGGTCGACGACCGCCTGGATGGCGACGCCGACGCAGAACGGGAGGGCGGAGACGGAGGCGAAGTGCAGCAGTCCCCACGCCAGCGCCTTCATCTGCCCGCCCAGCTGGTTCCGCCCCAGCCACCACAGGAGTCGGGGACCCGAGCGTGCGTCAGGCACGCCCGGATCGGGATACGGAAGGTCTTGAATCTGCATGACGTCCCAGTGGCTCGTGTCAGGGGCGGAAGGCTGCCGCCGGGGCGGCGGGCGAGCCGTGACAGCGTGGCGGCGCAAAGTGGTCGAAAGCAAGCGGTTTTCCGTACCGGGGGAACGGGATTGGCCGCTTCGCTCCCGACCCGTCGGATGCCGGGACCCACCGCGTTCCGGCCCACGTGCCAGGGGCCTCTGACCAGGAGTCGAACAGTGGAATGCCTCAATGAGGAGGGGATAAGGCTATTTGGGCCAATCCCGACTAGATCACGTCGTGTCCCCTGGCCAAGATGAGGATATGCAGACTCGCGGTGCAAGGCGTGCGATGGTCGCTGCGGCGACCTGCGGTTTCCTTCTGGCGGCGCTGGCCGCGTGCGGCGGAACGTCCGACGAGGTCCGCCACTACGGCGACATACCCAGGCCGGGCGGGCCGACGGGGACCGCCCGGCCCAGCCCACCCGTGGTGCAGTCCCGGGTGCCGGGAATCGGGGACCGCATGTGGCAGCAGATCCCCATCGGCACTCGCCAGATCGTGGCGGTCTTCGGCGACCACGAGACCTCCCCCGACTCCACGCTCGTTCTCTACGAGAAGTACGGCACCAGGTGGGAGCCGCAAGGGAGTTGGCCGGCCCACAACGGCAAGCGCGGCTGGGCGGTCGACCACTGGGAGAACGACGAGCGCAGCCCGGTGGGAGTGTTCACGCTCTCCGACGCCGGCGGCGTCCTCGACGACCCCGGCGCCCGGCTCCCGTACACCCAGGACGAGAACGCCTTCATCTCCCCCTTCTCCTGGGACGAAGCGCACTGGCACGACTTCGACTACGTCATCGCCATCGACTACAACCGCCTGCGCGGCACTCGTCCGGACGATCCGACCCGTCCGATGGGCCAGAGCAAGGGCGGCGGTATCTGGCTGCACCTGGACCACGGTGACGGCACGCTGGGCTGCGTGAGCGTTCCGGAGTCCGCGATGGAGTACCTGCTCCGCAGGCTCGATCCGAAGGACAAGCCCGTCATCGTCATGGGGGACAAGGCCAACCTGCGGCTGTAGCCGCCGCGTCAGCCGGGTGGCCGGTGAACGAGCACCGTGTGTGCAAGCCGCCCCGCGCTCTCTTCACTCCCGGCGTCAACGTGCCCTGTTCGGACCGGCGTTGACGCGTCGAAGGTACGGTTCAGCAGCCGCGCCCCTGGGCGGGGACCGTGCCCACCAGCGTGTCCAGCAGTCCGCCGAGCGTCTCGCGCTGCTCACCCGTCAGGGGCGCCAGGATCTCCTCCGCGGCGGCCCGCCGGGCGCGGCGCAGCTCACCCAGGGCCTTGCGTCCGTCGTCGGTGAGCTCGATGCGGATGACCCTGCGGTTGGCCGGATCGGGGGCCCGGCGCACCTTGCCGTTCGCCTCGAGGCCGTCCACGAGTGTGGTCACCGCGCGGGGCACGACCTCCAGGGACTCGGCGAGGTCCGCCATGCGGGGCGGCTCGCCGAAGTGTGCCAGGGTGCGCAGCAGCCGGGACTGGGCCGGCGTGATGCCCAGGGCGTGCTGTTCGAGGTGCCGCTTCTGGATGCGGTGCACCCGGCGGGTGAGCCGCAGCAGCTGCTCGGCGAGAAGACCGTCGGCGTCGGGGGTGGTCATGCGGGAACAATACCAGGACCTCGTTCATTGTGAGTATAGGTAACAGTGAGCTAGGATCGGGTGGTCGACGTCGGCCGCACCTGCGGGCCGGCACCCACTCACCCCCGTAGGAGCCCATGCATCCCGACCATCAACCCATCTGGACCCCACCCGCCGACGCCGGGGAGCAGCCGCGGCAGGTCCGCCGGATCCTGCGCCTCTTCCGCCCCTACCGGGGGCGTCTCGCGATTGTCGGCCTGCTGGTGGGAGCCGCCTCGCTGGTCTCCGTCGCCACGCCGTTCCTGCTGAAGGAGACCCTCGACGTCGCGATCCCGCAGGGTCGCACCGGCCTGCTGAGCCTGCTCGCCCTCGGCATGATCCTCAGCGCCGTCCTCACGAGCGTCTTCGGCGTCCTGCAGACACTGATCTCCACGACCGTCGGCCAGCGGGTCATGCACGACCTGCGCACCGCCGTCTACGGGCGGCTGCAGCGCATGTCCCTGGCCTTCTTCACCCGGACCCGCACCGGCGAGGTGCAGTCCCGCATCGCCAACGACATCGGCGGCATGCAGGCCACCGTGACCTCCACCGCCACCTCGCTCGTCTCCAACGTCACCAGCGTGGTCGCCACGATCGTCGCGATGGTCGCCCTCGACTGGCGGCTCACCGTCGTCTCGCTGCTGCTGCTCCCGGTGTTCGTGTGGATCAGTCGCCGCGTCGGCAACGAGCGCAAGAAGATCACCACCCAGCGGCAGAAGCAGATGGCCGCGATCGCCGCCACGGTCACCGAATCCCTCTCCGTCAGCGGCATCCTGCTCGGCCGCACGATGGGCCGCTCGGCCTCGCTGACCGACTCCTTCAGCGCGGAGTCGGAAGGCCTGGTCGACCTCGAGGTGAGGTCGAACATGGCCGGGCGCTGGCGCATGGCCGTCATCACGATCGTCATGGCCGCCCTGCCCGCCGTCATCTACTGGACCGCGGGAGTGGCCCTCCAGTTCGGCGGTCCCCAGGTCTCCATCGGCACGATCGTCGCCTTCGTCTCGCTCCAGCAGGGACTGTTCCGGCCGACCGTCAGCCTGCTGTCCACCGGTGTGCAGATCCAGACCTCGCTCGCGCTGTTCCAGCGCATCTTCGAATACCTGGACCTGCCGATCGACATCACCGAGCGCGAGCGCCCGATCCACCTCGACCGCGTCAAGGGCGAGGTCCGCTTCGAGGACGTCGACTTCCGCTACGACGACAAGAGCGGCCCGATCCTGGAGGGCATCGACGTCACCGTGCCCGCCGGCAGCAGCCTCGCGATCGTCGGCCCGACCGGCGCCGGCAAGTCCACCCTCGGCTACCTGGTGCCCCGGCTCTACGACGTCACGGGCGGCCGCGTCACCATCGACGGCGTCGACGTGCGCGACCTCGACTTCGACACCCTCGCCCGCGCGGTCGGCGTCGTCTCCCAGGAGACGTACCTCTTCCACGCCTCGGTCGCCGAGAACCTCCGCTTCGCCAAGCCGGACGCCACCGACGAGGAACTGCGGGCGGCGGCGAAGGCGGCGCAGATCCACGACCACATCGCGGCCCTGCCGGACGGCTACGACACGGTCGTCGGTGAACGCGGCCACCGCTTCTCCGGCGGTGAGAAGCAGCGCCTGGCGATCGCCCGGACCATCCTGCGCGACCCGCCGGTCCTCATCCTCGACGAGGCCACCAGTGCCCTGGACACCCGCACGGAGGCCGCCGTGCAGGAGGCCATCGACGCCCTGTCCGCCAACCGGACGACCCTGACCATCGCGCACCGCCTGTCCACCGTGCGCGGGGCCGACCAGATCGTGGTCCTCGACTCCGGACGGCCGGCCGAACGCGGTACGCACGAGGAGTTGCTGGAGCTCGACGGACGCTATGCGGCCCTGGTCCGCCGGGACGCGCAACTGGAACCGACAAGCTGACGATATGCCGGGTTTGCGGCCCTTTGGGGGTTACCGTGCCCGCATGCAGAGGAACACTCCGTCACGGAGAACGACCCGACTGACACGCAGGGGCCGTGTGGTCCTGGTCCTGACCGGGGCCGTCCTGGCCGGCACCGCCGTGGCGGTGCCGCTGCTGACGCTCCGCCACGACGCCCTGGCGAACCCCCGCTCGCTGGTGATCCCCGAGGGCTGGCGGTCCGGCCAGATCTACGCCGCCATCGACAAGGCCCTCGCCCTGGCCCCCGGCACCACGAAGCAGTCGCTCGCCGACGCCCAACTGAACCTGCCGAACGCCGCCGAGGGCAACCCCGAGGGCTACCTCTTCCCGGCGACGTATCCCATCGACGACAAGACCACCCCGCAGTCCCTGCTGACCTACATGGTCGACACCGCGAACAAGCGGTTCGCCGCGGCCCCGGTCGCCGCCGGCCCGGAGCGCAACTCCATGAACCTGTACCAGGCGATCACCATCGCGAGCATCGTCCAGGCCGAGGCCGCCTCGAAGGCCGACATGAGCAAGGTGGCACGGGTCGTCTTCAACCGGCTGGAGCACGGTATGCCGCTTCAGATGGACTCGACCCTCAACTACGCCCTCAACCGCAACACGGTCCGCATGAGCATGGAGGACACCCGGCTGGAGAGCCCCTACAACTCCTACCAGCGCATGGGGCTGCCGCCGACGCCCATCGACAGTCCGGGCGAGGACGCCATGCACGCGGCGACCAACCCCGCGCAGGGCGACTGGCTGTACTTCGTCACCGTCAAGCCGGGTGACACGCGCTTCACCGCCGACTACAGCGAGCACCAGCGCAATGTGGCGGAGTTCAACGCCCACCTGAAAGGCAGCAGTCCACAGCCCACGAAGTGAGCCGTGCCCGGCCGCGGCGGTTCAGGGCGTGCCCGGCCACGGCGGCCCATGCCGGTCACGCCGCGGCTGCTCACGCCGTTGCGCCGCGGCAGCTGCCACCGTCACGCCGCGGCGGCCGGCTCCTCCTCCAGCAGGCGCCTGATGTCCCGGACGGCCGCGCGTCCGGCGCGGTTGGCGCCGATCGTGCTGGCCGAAGGGCCGTAGCCGACCAGGTGGATCCGGGGATCGGCGACCGCCCGGGTGCCGTCCACACGGATGCCGCCGCCCGGTTCGCGCAGCCCGAGCGGCGTCAGATGGCGCAGCGAGGGCCGGAACCCGGTCGCCCAGAGGATGACATCGGCCGTCACATGCCGTCCGTCCGCCCACATCACCCCGTCCGGGGTGATCCGCTCGAACATCGGCTGCCGGTCCAGGACCCCGTCCTTCAGCCCCTGCCGGACGGCGTCGTTCAGCGGAAGTCCCGTCACCGAGACGACACTCCTGGGCGGCAGCCCCCGCCGCACCCGCTCCTCGACCAGCGCCACCGCCGCACGCCCCGCGTTCTCGTCGAACGGGCCGTCCCGGAAGACCGGCGGCCGTCGTGTCACCCAGGTGGTGGCGGCCGCGTACGGGGCGATCTCCAGCAGGTGCTGGGTGCCGGAGGCGCCGCCGCCCACCACGATCACGCGCTGCCCGGTGAACTCCTCGGGCCCCGCGTACCGCGCCGTGTGCAACTGCCGCCCGCGGAAGGTCTCCTGACCCGGATACCGCGGCAGGAACGGCTGGTCCCAGGTGCCGGTCGCGTTGATCAGCGCGCGTGTCGACCAGGTGCCGTCGGAGGTTTCCACGCGCAGCCGCCCGCCGGGGCCCTCCGTGACGGCGGTGACCTCCACCGGCCGCCGCACCCGCAGGTCGAAGGCGCGTTCGTAGTCGGCGAAGTACGCGGCGACGACCTCCGACGACGGCCGCGCGGGATCGGCGCCGGTCAGCTCCATCCCCGGCAGCGCGTGCATCCCGTGCACCTTGCCGTACGTCAGCGAAGGCCACCGGAACTGCCAGGCACCGCCCGGACCGGCGGGGCGGTCGAGCACGACGAAGTCGCGGTCCGGCTCGAATCCTGTGCGCCGCAGGTGATAGGCGCTGGACAGACCCGCCTGACCAGCGCCCACGACGACGACGTCGACCTCGCGTTCGGTGTTCACGTTCCTCCCAACCGTGCCGCGGGCGCCGATCTTCCCCGGCGATCGAGGAGGATGGGGACCATGTCACGTGCCTTCACCACCCGAGTGCTGAACGTGGCCTCCGGTTCCCGGGAGACGGTCGTCGACCTGACCCGTGACTGCGAGGCCTTCCTCCAGGAGACCGCGGCCGGCCGGGACGGTCTGCTGAACCTGTTCGTGCCGCACGCCACCGCCGGCATCGCGATCATCGAGACCGGCGCCGGCAGTGACGACGACCTGCTCGCCGCCCTGCACACCCTGCTGCCCGCCGACGACCGCTGGCAGCACCGTCACGGCAGCCCCGGCCACGGCCGCGACCATGTCCTGCCCGCCATCGTGCCGCCGCACGCGACCATCCCGGTCCTCGGCGGCCGGCTGGAACTGGGCACCTGGCAGTCGGTGTGCCTGGTGGACACCAACCGGGACAACCCCAACCGCCAGGTCCGTCTGTCGTTCCTCGGATAGTTCCGGCGCTCCGCATCGCCACCGCCCCCGCCTGACGCCCCGCATCGCCGCCGTCCCCGCCCGGCGCCCCGCCGCGGTCGGTACCGGGGCCGCAGTCGGTACCGGGTTCGCGGGGTGCCCGTAGCCGCCCGTTGTCAGTGGCCGCTGCCAGGATGGCGGTGTATTCCACAGAACGGGGGCAGCAGCGCATGGTCGAGCAGACGGCCCGCCGCATGGCCGAACAGATCGTCGGGAACGCGCCGGAGGGATGGACGCGGGCCGTGCTCTGCGGCCACGCGGGCCGCGGCGGTACCGGGATCACGGGCGGCCGCGTCATCCCCGGGCCGCGTACTCCCATGGGGCTGCCCCGGATGCACTCCCGGCTGGCGGAACTCGCGGAGGTGGTGCGCGACGACCGCGGCTGGGATCCCGTCAGCTGGGAGATGGACTGCCGGCCCTCCGGCGAGTACCGGCTCGTCGTGTTCAGGGACTCCGTCGGCCGCGTGTCCGGACCGGGAGGCGGCTACGAGATAGTCCTGGACCCCGACCACCGCCTGGCACAGCCGGGCACGCGCCAGCAGGCGGGCACGGCCGCCCCCGCGGGCGATCCGGAACTGGCAGCGGCGACGTTCCGCGCCTACCTCGAGCGGCGTGCCGCCGTCCTGGGACACGCCGAGGAACTGCCCCCGCCCGTCACCGAGGCCGCGCTCGACGACGCCGAACGCCGTATCGGCCGCCCGCTGCCCGCCGACCTGCGCGCGCTGTACCTGATCGCCGACGGGGACGGCATCGGGTACCGGCACCGCTACCTGATCGGGAACTACGCCTGGCTGCCGCTGGAGAACCTGGTCGGCGAGTACACCGACTCACGCGAGTGGCAGGACCGTCCCTGGTTCGGCTGGGACCTGGAATGGGACGCCGTGGTGTTCGACACCGCCCCCGCCGAGACCGTCCGCCGCTGCGGAGGCCACCCCGGCTGGATCCGCTTCGCCAGCGGCGAGGACGGCAACTACCTCGCCGTGGCCATGGCCCCCGCCCGTGACGGCCGGCCCGGCCAGGTCATCGCCACAGGCCGCGACTACGACGACGGCCCCGTGTACGTCGCCGACTCCCTCACCTCCCTGCTCCGGCAGCACCTGGAACTGCTGGAACAGGGCTCCTACGAGACGGACGACGACCACATCTCCCTGCGCCGGCCCGGCTGCGACAACGGCACCCGGCAGATCATCGGCGGTATCCCTGAAGAGGTTCCGCCCACCCTCCAGGCCATCCACGTCAACGACGCCACCGGCACCGTCGACCTCGGTCCGCTCACCGCCGCCCCCGGACTGCGCCGCCTGCACCTCAACCGCTCCACCACCGCCGACCTGACGCCCCTGCGCGACCTGCCGGTCGAGTCCGTCCGCGTCGCCCTCGCCGGCGGCGACCTCACCGCGCTGGCAGGTCACCCCCACCTCGCGTCGCTCGACCTGAACACCACCGCCCCGGCCGACCTCACGCCCCTGCGCAGCGCCCCCAACCTGCACGGCCTGGACCTCTCCGGCGCCGAGACAGCCGACCTGACCGTCCTCGCCGACCTCGCGAACCTGCGCTACCTCGCGCTTGGCCGCCGGCAGTGGACCACGCTGCTCGACCACGGCAAGGTCCCACCCGCGCTGGCCGCCGTCCGCCTTGCCGGAGACGACGTCACCTTCGACGACGCCCTCGCCCTGGCCTCCCGCGTCGGCCTGGACGCCGGGGACGCGCTCCGCGTCGCCGGCGGCCTGTGAACAGTCCTGGGAGGCAGGACCAGGAGGACGAGGCAGGGGTGTCTCAAGACGGCTTGCGCCACACGGAGATGTGCTTCGGGGAGTCCTCGGCGAACGGCGCCCCGTCCCAGTCGGCGACGCGCCGTTCCAGTTCGAGCCCCGCGATCCGCGCCATGAGGTCGAGTTCCGCCGGCCACGCGTACCGGTGCCGGGAGTCGGTGCGGCGGTAACGGCCGTCCTCACCGTCACGGCTGAAGTGGTGCGAGACGAGGATCTGCTCGACGAGGTCGAAGGTGTCGAAGCCGAGGTGCCGGTCTGAGACGTCGAACGGCACCGCGATCTGCCCGGGCGGCAGGAACCGCAGCGGCGGCACGCCCAACTCGATGACGAACCGGCCGCCGGGCGACAGATGGCGTGCGGCGTTGCGGAAGCACTCGACCTGCTCGTCCTGGGTGAGCAGGTTCGTGATCGTGTTGTAGACGAGGTAGACCAGGGTGAACTCGCCGGGGACGGTGGTCGTGGCCATGTCCCCGAGGGCGACCGGGAGCCTGTCCTCGTCGATCTTGCGCCGCAGGACCGCCGCCATGTGCTCGGACAGTTCGATGCCCACCACGGGCACGCCCCGTTCCCGGAGCGGGACGCCGACCCGCCCGGTCCCGACGGCGAACTCCAACGCCCGCCCGTCACCGGCGAGTTCGGAGAGGAAGTCGAGAGTCGGCCCGAGGAAGGCGGCCGAGGACGTCTCGGCCTCCCCGGCGTCGTAGCGTTCGGCGGTTTCGCGGCTCCACAGTTCGCTGCTCGTCACGGGGGCCACTTTGCCGGGCGGGGCGGGACGCCGTCCACGCATTTCCCCGCCACCGGCCCCCGTCGGCAGGTCAGTGGCCCGGCGCCTGCTCCGCGTCCTGCTCGGCGCGTTCGGCGGCGCGCTGCTTCAGGCGTGCCGTCTCCTTGCGCACCTCGGCCTGCGTGGCGCGCTCCTTCTCCAGCCACTCGGGCTGCTCCTGCTTCAGCGCCTCGATCTGCTCGGTGGTCAGGGCCTCGGTGACCCCGCCGCGAGCGAGACCGGAGATGGAGACCCCCAGCTTGGCCGCGATCACCGGACGCGGGTGGGGGCCGTCGCGTCGCAGTTCCCGCAGCCACTCGGGCGGATCGGCCTGGAGCTCGTTGAGCTCGGCACGCGAGACGACGCCCTCCTGGAACTCGGTGGGCGTGGCGGGGAGGTACACACCCAGCTTCTTCGCCGCGGTGGCGGGCTTCATCGTCTGGGCGGTCTGGTGCGACTTCATGGTGTCCAGACTATCGACCGCGGACAAGGCGGCCGACCACGCCGGGTAACCTGGCGGCGTGACCGGCTCGGATGCAACTGCCTCGTTCCGGCTCGCGTACGTCCCCGGGGCGACGCCCGCCAAGTGGGTGCGCATCTGGAACGAGCGCCTGCCGGACGTCCCCCTCGACCTCGTCCAGGTTCCGGCCGCCGAGGTGGCCGAGGTGCTGCGCGGTGGCGCGGCGGACGCGGGGATCGTACGCCTGCCGGTGGACCGTACGTACTTCAGCGCGATCCCCCTCTACAGCGAGACCACGGTGGTGATCGTCCCCAAGGACCATCTGGTGACCGCCGTGGACGAGGTGTCCGTGGCGGACCTGGCCGACGAGGTCGTTCTCCACCCGCTCGACGACGTCCTCGGCTGGGAGCGGCCACCCGGCGAGGAGGCCTTCGAGCGCCCTGCCACCACGGGTGACGCCGTGGAGCTGGTGGCGGCCGGAGTGGGGCTGCTCGTCGTTCCCCAGTCGCTGGCCCGCCTCCACCACCGCAGGGACCTCACCTACCGGCCGGTGACCGATGCCCCGCAGTCGAGCATCGCGCTGTGCTGGCCGGAGGAGGCGCACACCGACCTGGTGGAGCACTTCGTCGGGATCGTCCGCGGCCGGACCGTGAACAGCACCCGGGGCCGCGCCCAGGCCCAGCCCGAGGACCAGTCCCGGCGCAAGGACCGCCGTGCGGAGGCGGAATCCCGCCGCAAGCCCGCTGCCGGCGGAAAGGCCAGTGGAAAGCCCGGTGGAAAGACGGGTGGCAAGGCGGACGGCCGTACGGGCCAGGCGTCGGGCCGCTCCGGCCGGGCGGCCGGCGGTGCGGGCGGCTCCGCGGCCCGCAACCGGCGCGGCGGTTCCGGCGGCGGCAGGAGCGGCGGACGGGGCAGGCCGGGCCGCGGGGCGTAGTCGCCCCGCGTCACTTCCGCGCGCTGCGGCCGATCGACTCCACCAGCGGCAGCAGCCGGTACGGGACACGCTCGCGCAACGCCACCTCCGTGCGGGTGCGGACCACGCCCGGCAGGCTGATGAGCTTCTGGATGACGTCCTCCAGATGGGCGTTGTCGCGCGCCACGACACGGGTGAGCAGGTCGCCTCCGCCCGTGATCGAGAACGCCTCGACGATCTCCGGTACGGCGGCCAGCGCGTCCCCGACGTCGTCCAGGTGTCCCTGGGTGACCTCGATGTGCACGAACGCCAGGACCGGGTGGCCGAGCGCGACGGGGGAGAGGGCGGGACCCGTGCCGGTGATCACGCCGTCCCGTTCGAGGCGGTCGAGGCGGGCCTGGAGGGTGCCCCGGGCGACACCGAGAACGCGGGCGCACTCGCGCACGCTGGTGCGCGGCTGCTGCAGAAGCAGCCGCAGGATGCGGGTGTCGAGTTCGTCCACGGCCATGGCGACGCGGGTCTCCTCCCAGGTCGGTGATCGGCTCTGACTGTACCAATGGCTCATCGGAACGCCGCCCGGATGGGCCAGATGTCGTAGTCCATTGGCTCTCTGCCTGCACGTCGACGAGATGTCCGAATGTGCCAATGGCCCAGTGGTGCCGGGTTCGCTTGAGCCAGGGGCGGCGGTGATGCTCTCATGGACACGTCGATGGCGCTGCGGATCTCCGCGGCGCCTTTCTCATGCCGGTGTCGTCCGGCGATCCAGGTGTCTTCCACGGGGGGCGGTAAGCAGTGCTGAAGAGGGTGTTCGTGGCTCCGGACCCGGGGCGGACACGGCTGCGTTTCGCCGCCAGGGCCGTGCTCGGCATCGGCCTGGCGGTCGCCGCCTGCGGGGCGGCGGGACACTCCCTTCCGGGCGCCGTCGCCGGCGGGCTCGCCGCGCTGCTCGCCCTGTTCACGGTCACCGACCCCACGGTGCGCGGACAACTCGTCACCACCGCGCTGCTGCCGGTCGCCGGACTGCCCGTGCTCGCCGTCGCGGCCGGACTGCACGACCACCCCGTGGCACGCGACCTCGCCTTTCTCGCCGTGGTCGGCGCGGGCGTGTACGCGCGCCGCTGGGGGCCGCGCGGCCACAGTCTCGGCGTGTTCGCGTTCATGACCTTCTTCGTGGCGCAGTTCCTGCACACCACGACCGGGCGGCTGGCCGAGGTGTCCGCCGCCGTCCTGCTGTCCGTGCTCACCGCGGCGGTGGTGCGCTTCGGAGTGTGGTGCTACGAACGCCGGCTTCCTGCCGCCGCCGCTCCCGCCGTCCTGGGCGGCGGCGGACTGGAGCGGGTGACCACCCGGCAGGCCGTGCAGGCGACGGCGGGCGCCGGCTTCGCCCTCGTCGTGGGTCAGATGGTGTCAGGCGAGCGCTGGTACTGGGCCGTCGGCGCGACCTGGTGGGTGTTCGTGAATACGGCCTCGCGGGGCGAGACCCTGGTCCGCGGCTTCCGCCGGGTCCTCGGCACGGTGCTCGGCATCGCTCTGGCCGCCCTGGTCGTCGTCCCACTGCACGGGGCCGCGTTCCCCACCGCCGTCCTGGTCGCCGTCAGCGTCTTCGGCATCTTCTACACGGCCGCCGTGTCCTACACCTGGATGATGCTCTGGGTCACGCTGCTCGCCACGGCGCTGTACGGCCTTCTCGGCGTCCTCGTTCCCGGCGGTCCCGGGGTTCCCGGGGTTCCCGGGGTTCCCGGGGTTCCCGGGGTCCCGGGAGTTCCCGGGCTGCTCGCCCTGCGGCTCGGGGAGACGGCCGTCGGCGCGCTCGGCGCCTGGCTGGCCGTGCTGTTCGTGCTGCCCGTCACCACCCACGCCGTCACGGACGCCTGGATCCAGCGGGCCCTGCGCTGTGTCCACACGTGCACGGCCGAGGCCGCGGCCCGGCTGGCCGGCACCGCCGGCGCCGACCCGGCGCCCCGCGTGGCCGAACTCGAACAGCTGCTCGGCCGGGTGCGGCTCTCCGTCGCCCCGCTCGTGCACCCGCTGAACCCGATGCGCGGCCGCAAGCGGCGCGCCCGCCAGGTGCTCGCCCTGCTCGACGACTGCGCCCGCGAGGTCCGCGGCCTCGTCGCCGTCGCCGCCGACCCGGAGGCCTCCCACGACGAGCGGCTGGCCGCCGCGTGCCGCCGCGTGGAACTCGCGGTGGAAGCCCTCGTCGACGACGGAGCGGACGCCGCTCCGCGGGCCGCCCCCGCCCACCCCCGGCCGACGGCCGCGGAAGCCGCCCTCACGCACCTCCACGCCCTGGAACACGCCCTGGCGGAACTGGCCACGCCCCTGCGGACGCCGTCGGGCTCGCCGCTGGTCGGTGCCTGACGCCGACGGCACGTCGCGAACCACGTCCCCCACTTGGTCTAGACCTAGAGGGGGTGGCTGCTACCGTCGCTCGGACGGGACGGCCGAGAGGGGAACCAGTGGTGGCACACGGCGGCAGGCGGCGGGCGTTCATCGGGTCGTTCACGGCGGCGGGAGGGCCCGGGGTCGTCACCGCGGCGGTGTCCGAGGACGGCGGGGCACTGACCGTCCTCAGCGGCGTCGACGGCGTCCTCGACCCCTCGTACCTGGCCCTGTCCCGCGACGGCGGCACGCTCTACGCGGTGAGCGAGACGGCCGAGGGCGCCGTGGCGGCCTACCGCGTGAAGGGCGAGACGGTCGAGCTGACCGGCCCGCCGGTGAGCGTCGGCGGCAGCGGACCCACCCACCTGAGCCTGCTCGACGGGCACGTCCTGACGGCCAACTACGGCTCAGGCAGCGTCAGCGCCGTTCCCGTCCACGCCGACGGGCGCCTCGCCCCGGCCGCCTCGGACGTGCTGCGGCACACCGGCTCGGGCCCGCACGAGCGCCGCCAGCGCGGTCCGCACGCCCACCAGGTCCAGCCCGACCCGAGCGGCCGCTGGGCCGTCAGTGTGGACCTCGGCACCGACTCGGTCCGCGTGTGCACGCTGACGGAGGGGCGGCTCGCCGTACACCGGGAGATCGCGCTGCGGCCCGGCTCCGGGCCCCGCCACCTGACGTTCCACCCGGACGGCGCGTACGCCTACGTCGTCAACGAACTGACGCCCACCGTCACGGTCTGCCGCTGGGACGCCGCCGAGGGGTCGCTCAAGCCTCTGACCGAGAACCCGGTCCTGCCCGACGCCCCGGCCGGCGACGCCTACCCCTCGGGGATCGCGGTCGCGCCGGACGGCCGGTTCCTGTGGACCGCGACGCGCGGCGAGGACGTCCTGTCCGCGTTCGCGGTCGAGGCGGACGGCGAGCGGCTGCGGCTGGTCGGGAGCGTGCCGTGCGGCGGCCACTGGCCCCGGGCGCTGGCCCTGTCCGACGGCTTCCTGTACGTCGCCAACGAACGCTCCGGGAACGTCACCTGGTTCGCCGTGGACGAGGCGACGGGGCTGCCCGCGCGGGCCGGCGCGGTCGAGGTGGCGGCGGCGTCCTGCGTGGTCTTCGGCTGAACGCGCGCACGGGCGCCGGGCGCCCCCGACGGCACGAACGACGCGCACGGCACGAACGACCCTGATGGTCCGGCCGGCGGCGTGATCGGCATGGCGAAGGGCCCGCTCCTCGGCTGGTGAGGAGCGGGCCCCTGGTCGTACGGGGCAGGACTGCGGGCGTCAGCGGGCCGGCGCGCTCTGCGGCTGCTGCGGGGCGATGCCCAGAGCCGTCGTGTAGTTGGCCAGGGCGAGCTTGCCGATCGCCGGGTACGGGCCGAGCGCCTCGGCGGCGGAACAGCCCGCCTCCTCGGCGGCGGCCTCGATCAGCTCCGCTTCGATCTCCGGGCCGATCAGGTACGGCGCCAGGGCGAGCTGCTGGGAGCCGGCGGTCCGCAGTTGCTCGGCGACGGAGGCGATCGAGCCGTCCTGGTCGAGAGCGGCCGCCATCACCGGCACCGCGAGGCGGGCGGCGAGCAGCATGCCGGTGATCCCGGCCGCCTGCACGGCCTCCTCACCGCCCACGGAGGCCAGGATGATCCCGTCGGCCGCGGTGGCCACGGTGAACAGGCGGGCACGGTCGGCACGGGCCAGGCCCGCCTCCGACAGCCGGACGTGCAGCGCCTCGGCGAGCAGCGGGTGCGGGCCGAGCACATCGGTCAGCTCGGCGGCGACCCGGCTGTCCATGACGGCCTGGCGGATCCGGCGCAGCAGCGCGTTGTCCGGACCGGCCAGCAGCGGCACCACGACCGCGACCGGACCGTCGGGCTCCTTGACGTCCGCGCCGGCGGCGACAGCCTGCTCGTAGCGGGCGGTCCGCTCCTCGGCCGCACGGGTGAGGACGGACTGCACGGTCGGGTGGTCCGCGTCGTCCCCGTCGAGGTAGCCGATCCGGGCGTCGAGTCCGGGCAGCTCGGAGCGGGCGATGCTCACGACCTCCTCGGCGAGGCCCCGCGTGGCGTCGCCGGGGGTGCCCGGCACCGCGAGGACGAGAGCGGGCGCGCCCTCGGGCGCCGCCAGCGGTTCGGGTCGGCGGTGCCGTCCGGGCTGGCGGGGGCGCGGCATTCGTACTGGTAGGCCGGGCGCGGGCCCAGTGGGGGAGCTCATGGCGCCGCATGTTACTGGCTTCCGGGGCGCCCCTGTTCGGGGAGGGTGCAGGTGAGCGGTATCCGTCCGGTTTTGTCTGATGAGTTACGTACGGATGTCAAGCGCCGGTGTGGCCCCATCGGACCGGATGGGGACAACTCGGCCGGTCCATGGGTGTACTTGTCCGGCAGATGCTGATGTGGGGGGATCAATCCCTTTGTAGGGGTGGTACGTACAGCAACTTCTCATCACCCGGCAGGGCGAGGACGTCTCTGGCCAGGTCGGTCGCGATGCGCACGCAGCCGTGCAGCGGATCGCCCTCGGCGCGCACCCGCCGTGCGTGCGGGAGCCGCTCGGAGAGTTCCCTCTCCAGCGGCACGAGGAGGGGGTCGCCCAGCTTGAACAGGCCGCCGGTGAGGGCGAGCAGCGGCTCTCCCCCGGGCGGGCAGACGGCCGCGGCGGACTCGGCCATGTGCCGGGCGGCCGCGCGCAGCACACCGGCCGCGACGGGGTCGTCGTCCGCGCAGGCGGCCACCACGGGTGCGAAGGAGGCCAGGACGGCGGCGCGGTCGGAGCGCGGGTAGAGCCTGCCGGGCAGTTCCGCCATCGGCCCGAACGCCTCCTCGGCGCGGGCCAGCAGCAGCGCCGAGCCGCCGTCCCGGCCGTCGTGGGCGCGCAGCGCGGCCTCCAGGCCGGCCCGTCCGATCCAGGCTCCGCTGCCGCAGTCGCCGAGCAGATGCCCCCAGCCGTCCGCGCGCCGCCAGCCCATGAGGTCGGTGCCGATGGCGATCAGCCCGGTCCCGGCGGCGACGACGGCGCCGGGACGAGGGCCCAGCGCGCCGGTGTAGGCGGTGACCGCGTCGGCGGCCAGCGCGACCCGGCGCACGCCGAGGTGCCGTGCCAGCGCGCCGGGCAGTTCGGCGCGCAGCGCGTCGCCCAAGGTGGCGAGCCCGGCTGCCCCCAGTACGGCGGTCTCCAGCCGCCCCACTCCGGCCTCGGTGGCCAACGCCCGGGCCATGGGCACCAGTTGCTCCAGGAGGTGTCCGGGGTCGATGCCCCGTGGGCCGGTGCGCACCGGCTCACCGGACTCCCCTCGCGCCAGTGGCCCGCGCCCGGGCACACCGACGACGGCCCGGAGCCCGGAGCCGCCCGAGTCCACGGCGAGGAATCCCGCCGTACCGGCCTGGGCGTCCCCGGTCACGGCAGCACCCCGTCCTCGACGGGGTCCGCCGACGCGGGGGAGGAGGACGGGGAGGCGCGGTGCTCGCGAGGGAGTGGCTCGGGCACTGGACGCACCGGGTTCCCTTCCCTCTGACGGCCGGCTGCGCGATCCGCCCGACCGGCTCGATGACGTTGGTGAGGAGGAAGACTAGCGCCGCCGACGCCGCCCCGCAGCGGCCGGTCCGCGGGCACGGGCTGTCGGTGTGGGCCGCTAGAGTGACGCGGCGTGGCACCACGACCGTTGCATGAACTAGTAGAGGCCGGCTGGGCGAAGGCCCTGGAACCGGTGGCCGGGCGTATCGCGGGCATGGGTGACTTCCTGCGCTCCGAGGTCGCGGCCGGCCGGACCTATCTCCCGGCGGGAGCGAACGTCCTGCGGGCGTTCCAGCAACCCTTCGACGACGTAAGGGTCCTGATCGTCGGTCAGGACCCCTATCCGACGCCGGGAATGGCGATCGGCCTGAGTTTCGCGGTCTCGCCGCAGGTGCGGTCGCTGCCGGGCAGCCTGGAGAACATCTACCGGGAGATGAACTCGGATCTGGGCCTGCCCAGGCCCTCCAACGGTGATCTGACCCCGTGGACCCAGCAGGGCGTACTGCTGCTCAACAGGGCGCTCACCACGGCCCCGCGCAAGCCGGGCGCCCACCGGGGCAAGGGCTGGGAGGAGGTCACCGAGCAGGCCATCCGTGCCCTCGTCGCGCGGGAACGGCCGCTGGTGTCGATCCTGTGGGGGCGGGACGCGCGCAACCTGCGCCCCCTGCTCGGCGAGTATCCGGCGATCGAGTCGGCGCACCCTTCGCCGATGTCCGCGGACCGGGGCTTCTTCGGCTCGCGCCCGTTCAGCCGGGCCAACGATCTCCTCCAACGGCAGGGGGCCGAGCCGGTGGACTGGCGGCTGCCCTAGTGCCGCATCAGGCAACGTTCGCCCTGTGATGAGGCGTCACTGTATTGCTGCGCTGGGCGGTACCGGACCGTCAGAATGATCACGTGGCTGA
>NZ_JBSFJL010000023.1:0-131092 GCF_053598035.1 Streptomyces sp. NPDC001204
ATCCGCCGCTACATCATCTGGCGAAACAAGCACGCTGCCGACGAACGCCTCCGCAAGGTCGTCAACAGGGCGAACGTTGCCTGATGCGGCACTAGGCTGATACTGCTCGGGGGCTGGAGGTGTGTCATGCCCGCGAGCGTGTGGAATGGTGCCATCTCGGTCGGGCTGGTCAGCGTCCCGATCGCCGTCCTGGGCGCAACCGAGGATCACAGCGTTCGCTTCCGCCGGATCCACACCGTCGACAACGGCCTGGTGCGCAACCGCTACTGGTGCGAGATCGAGGACCGTGAAGTCTCGTACGGGGAGATCGGCCAGGGCTACGAGATGGCCGGCGGCCGCATCATCCCGCTCACCTACGAAGAACTGCGGCAGCTGCCGCTGCCCACGGCACGCGCGATCGAGCTGGTCGGCTTCCTCCCGACCGCCGACATCGACCCCCTTCGGATCGGCCCCGGCTACTACCTCCAGCCAAAGGGCAGCATCGCCGCGAAGCCGTACGTGCTGCTGCGCCGGGCACTTGAGCGCAGCAGCAAGGTCGCGGTACGCGTGGCACGGCCGTGAACGACTCGGCCTGCTACGGGTCCGCGGGGACGTGATCGCGCTGCACACGCTGCTGTGGCCAGACGAGATCCGTGACCCTGCCCAGGTAACCCCCGGCCCCGTTCATCTGGAACCGGGCGAGATCGACGAGGCCATGACCCTGGTTGAGGTCATGTCCCGCGACAATGTCGACGGCCCGGAGTTCACCGACCACTACACCCAGGCCCTGCGCGAGGTCGTCGAAGCCAAGCAGGAACACCGCCGGCTGCCACAGGCTCCGCATCCGGCAGCCCAGCCGGGCCAGCTGGTCGACCTCATGGCCGCGCTGCAGCAATCCGTCGACAAGGCCCGGACCGCACGCGGCCACAACAGCGCGGACGTCTCCAGCCCGCCGACAACCCCTGCCCAGGTGACCGGCTGCCCTGGTGTCGTGATCTATGAGCCCGGCAGTGCCATGCGCCAGATGCGCGCCCAGACGGAGGCGTACTGCCGTACCAGCCGCCCCGTCGTGTAGGGGACGCCGTGCTTCTCGCACAGTGCGCGCACCCGTGGGGCGATCCTGGCGTAGCGGTTGCTGGGCAGGTCGGGGAAGAGGTGGTGCTCGATCTGGTGGCTGAGGTTGCCGGTGAGGATGTGAAAGACCGGGCTGCCCTCGATGTTGGCGGAGCCGAGGGCCTGGCGCAGGTACCACTCGCCGCGGGTCTCGCCCTCGATCTCGTCCGCGGTGAAGGACTCCGCGCCGTCGGGGAAGTGGCCGCAGAGGATGACGGTGTGCGCCCAGATGCTGCGGGCCGTGTTGGCCGTGAGGTTGCCGAGCAGACAGGGCAGTGCTGAGGGGCCGGCCAGCAGCGGGAACAGCAGGTAGTCCTTGCCGGCCTGCCGGGCGGCCTTGCGGAGCATGTCCGTCAGGTCGCCGAGGAAGACGCGCAGCGGTTTGCGGCCGTCGAGGACGGCGTCGTGCTCCAGGTCGTACAGCGCGATGGTCCACTCGAAGACCGGGGCGATCGCGGCAGCGTAGAGGGGCTGGGCCAGGTGGGCGGGGTGCCAGGGCTGGTCCGCGCTCATTCGGAGGATGGTGTAGCCGAGGTCGCGGTCGCGGCCGACGACGTTGGTCCAGGTGTGATGGAGGTCGTTGTGGGTGTGCTTCCACGCCGCGGACGGGGTGGGAAAGTCCCATTCCCAGGTGGTGGAGTGGATGGCCGGGTCGCGCATCCAGTCCCACTGGCCGTGCAGGATGTTGTGGCCCAGCTCCATGTTCTCCAGCACCTTGGCGACGGTCAGCATCGCCGTGCCGGCCAGCCAGGCCGGCGGCAGCAGGGAGACCGCGAGCGCGGCACGCCCGCCCGCCTCCAGGCCGCGCTGCACGGCGATGAGGGTGCGGATGTAGCGGACGTCCTCGGCCCCGCGTTCGGCGAGGACCTCGCGGCGGAGGGCGTCCAGCTCGCGGCCGAAGGATTCCACGTCGACGAGGGCCTCGGGGGCGCTGGATCGGACGGCGTACAGGGGCATGGGATCGCCTCTCACTCTCTCGGTACGGTGGCTGTGTGAACGGGCCGCGCAGATCTCGCGGGTCTCACAGGTCGAGGGCAACGGCGCCCGCGGCGGCCGACACGCAGGTCTGGACGAGTTCGCCGGGCTCGCCGGAGACCTCGCCGGTACGCAGGTCACGGACCCGCCCCGCCACGAGGGGGCTCACGCAGCTGAAGCAGATGCCCATACGGCAGCCGCTCGGCATGAGGACTCCGGCGGCCTCGCCGATGTCGAGCAGCGGCGTGTTCGGACCCGCGTCCGTCTCGACGTCGCTGCGGAGGAAGCGCACCCGGCCGGGCGCCCCCGTGCGGGCCGGGGGAAGCAGCGCCAAAGGGCGGAAGCGTTCGAGGCGCAGCCGGTGCCCGCTGCCTTCGCGCTGCCAGTGCTGCTGGAAGGACTCGAGCATCGCATCGGGGCCGCACATCCAGGTGTCCCGCTCGCGCCAGTCGGGGCACAGTGCGGACAGTCGGCCCACCGTGAGGTGCCCGGCAGGGCGGGTGCGGTGCTCGTACAACCGGAACCACGGGAGCCCGGCGTGCAGTGCGCGCAGCTCCGCCCCGAAGACGGTGCGTTCGGCGTCCGGCGCACTGTGCACCATCACCACGTCCACGTCCGCCGTGTCGTGACCCCCGGACCGGGCGAGGGCGCGCAGCATGCTCATCACCGGCGTGACGCCGATGCCGGCGGTAAGCATCAGCACCTTCCCGGGCAGCGCCCCGGCCGGCAGGACGAACTCCCCTTGGACCGGGCCGAGCCGCAGCACGGTGCCAGGGCGCACGCGGCGTGCCAGGTGCGTCGAGACCCGGCCGCCCGGAAGCGCCTTCACGGTGATGGCGAACGGCTCTCCGGGCCGCCGCCCGGGGGCAGAGGAGATCGTGTACGTACGCCAGGTGAGCACCCCGTCGATCTCGGCCCCGACCGGCACGTACTGCCCCGGCCGGTGTCCGGACCAGCCGCGCCCCGGCCGGATCACCAGGGTCGTGGCCTCCGGGGTCTCCTGCAGCATGGCCTGCACCCGCCCGGCCGGCCACCTGGCCGACAGGAGGGGGTCGAGCAGCGCCAGATAGTCATCGGGCAGGAGTGGAGTGGTCAGCCGGCCCGCGGCCTGGTGCGCGAGCCGCCCCGCTTGATCGCGCAAGGTGGAGAGAACGGGCAACGCCATGCTCTGGATTCCTTCGTTCGCCCCGGTCGCGGGGTTCGATCGTCGGCGGTCCAGCCCGGTGAGATTCGGACACCACAGTGAGGCGTTGCTGTCCCGTCCGGGATCAATCGTGCGCCAGTCGTACGCACTCCGCGAACCGGGCGGGCGCGTTGGCAGGATCACCCGATGGGCCTAACAGACGCGGTGCTGTGCGCGGGCGGCCCGGTGGTGTCGCTGCCGGAGTTGTCGCTCGAGGCGGTGCACCGGCGTGGGAGTCGCACAACGGGCCAGGAGGTCGCCGGTGTCGAGTATTGCCGCTGGAGCCGCTCGCCGGGAGGCTGGACCGGGTCCGGGCAGCTCGGCGGTCTGCTGGTCGTTGAGCCGTTCGGCAATGTCCTTGCCTGCCCGACAGGTCGCCAGCGCCCGGGCTGCGGCCGGGAAGTGGCACACCAGTCGCCCCATCAGCGGCGACGACATCGCTGGGGCGCTCAAGGAGCAGCCCGGCGGCAACTGCGTCACCGCCCTGTAGGACCGTCGCCGTGGTCGCCTACATCGAGGTGTAGCGACAAGGCGGGCGGGCCCGTGCACTCGCCACTGTCGTTAGGCGCCCAACTCGAGTACGGCCGCACGTATAGCGGGTATGCGAATAATGCCCGCTTTTATAGTCATGGCCGCGGGTAGGCCACCGTGAATGGGAGGCATTGACCTGAATCCCCCTGGCCGCCGGGTCTCTTTACGCGGTTCAGGCGGTCCGACAGGCACGCCGGTCGTGGGAGGCGTCATGAGGTGGTCCAGCCGAGCGACGACGGCCGAGCCGCAGGTGCTACCTCTGGGCCCGTGCCGCCGCGCCTTCAGCGTGCCGACGGAGCCGGCATCGGTTCATCAGGCACGCGTCTGCACGCAGGCGGCGCTCGCGGAGTGGGAAGTGGCGCCAGGTTCCGCTCTGGTCGACGCGGTGCTGCTGGTCGTCAGCGAGTTGGTCACGAACGTGGTGAGGCACACAGGTGATCGCTCTCCCAGCGCACAAGTCGTCATTACGGTGGGTGCCGATTACCTGGTGGTGGGTGTCGCGGACCGTGACCCACACATTCCACCCACAACGCGCGCGGACGAGGGCGAGGGGCTACGCACGGTTGTCGACCTCGCCAAGCTGTACGGAGGCGGAGTGACCGTTGCTCCGGTTCAACACGGAGGCAAGATCATCTTCGTCCACTTCCGGTGCCCCGAAGCCCTTGCCTCCCACAATGCATCGCTCCAGCTGTGATCTTGACCTGCGGCTCCCCATTTCCGCCTGTGTCCCGCTGCCGGACCTTGCCTGAAAGCCGCACAGTCCGGTGGTCCACGTAATCGGGAGGGGCTGGGCGATCGGGCGGGCTGCAGGAACCGTCCCGCCCTCGCTCCGCCCGCAATCGGGCGAGCTGCTCAGGAGGAGCGGGCCGCGGCGGTGGGTCCCGACTTGTGGGACCGCCGCGGCCCGGTAGCCATCGGCGCTCGCGTAGAACGCGGAGTCGGCGCGCAGGACCAGCAGGCCGTGGTCGGTGACGGGTCCCTTGCTGGTTGGCGGCGCCGTGTCGGGGCACCCTTCGGCCATGGAGGACAGCCGGCCCACCCGCCCGCCGACCCGTGCCTTCGTGCTGGGCGGCGGCGGTGCACTCGGCGCCTACGAGGTTGGCATGCTCAAGGCGCTCTTCGCCGCCGCCGTGCACCCGGACCTCGTCGTCGGCACCTCGGTTGGCGCGATCAACGGCGCCGCCGTCGCGGCCGACCCGTCGCGGGCGTCGGTAACCCAGCTCGCTGACCTGTGGACCGGCCTTGGGCGTGCCGGCGTATTCTCCGGGTCGCTGCTCGGGCGGCTGAGCACCGCCGTGCGCAGTGGCACTCACCTGTACCACCCCACGCCGCTGCGAGAATTGCTCTCCTCCCACCTTCCGGTGACTGATATCGAGGGTTTGGCCCTGCCGTTCCAGTGCGTCGCGGCGAACATCGAACGGGCCGCCGAGCACTGGTTCGCCGCCGGGCCGCTGGTGGACGCGGTACTCGCCTCGTGCGCAGTGCCCGGGCTGCTGCCGCCCGTCCGGCTCGACGGCGAGCACTTCGTCGACGGCGGCTTGGTCAACAGCATCCCCGTCGGCCGCGCAGTGGCCCTCGGCGCGACCGAGGTCTACGTCCTGCAGGTCGGCCGTGTCGAGCGAGCCCTTTCCCCGCCGCGGGCTCCCTGGCAGGTGGCGCTGATGGCGTTCGAGATCGCTCGCCGACACCGGTTCGCCCGCGACATGGCGGACCTGCCGCCCGGCGTTACGGTCCGCGTGCTGCCTTCGGGCTCGGGCCCCGAGGAGGGCACAGCCACTCTGCGGCAGCTGCGGTACCGCAGCTTCGGCCGGACTGCCGAGCGCATCGAGCGCGCCTACGCGGCCACCTCCCGGTACCTCGAGACCGCTCTCAGCGCACCCGACGGCGCGCCGTGACCGATGCGGGTGTGCCCCGAATACGCCCGGCGCGGCTGACCGGTGCGGTGGTCACCGGGCTGCGCCGCACGACCACCACCGCGCTGCTGGTCGTCCTCATCCCCATGGTGGCCGCGCTCCTCGTCGCCTCGGGCGTGCTCTGCGCGCCGGTCTCGCTCGCCACGCGCGGCCCCTGGAGGCCGGTTCGGATCACCGGCTTCGCCCTGGTGTACCTCCTGGTGGATTTGGCCGGGCTGGTGGCCGCCACCGGCCTGTGGGCGCGGCGACTGCCCGACAGGCGGGACCGCCAGGAGCGGCGCGCCGCCGATGCATTCGCCGTGCTGGAGAGGCTGCTGCGGCTGCTACGACATGCGGGCGAGCGGGTCTTCCGGCTCCGGGTGGAGGTGACGCCCCCGCCGCCAAGCGGGACCGGAAAGGCGGCGGCGCCGGTCCTGATCTTCGCACGGCACGCCGGGGTCGGCGACTCCTTCCTGCTGCTTCAGACATTGCTCAGCCAGGTCGGACTGCGCCCCCACACGGTCCTAAAGCGGACACTACGCACCGATCCCGCTCTCGACGTCCTCATCGGGCGGGTCCCCCACTGCTTCCTTCCACCCTTCGGCGGCCAGGCCGAGGACGCGATCAGGGGCCTGGCGGCCGGGCTGGGCCCGGGTGACGCCCTCGTGATTTTTCCGGAGGGCGGCAACTTCACGCCGCGCCGCCGCCGACGCGCGATCGCCTCGCTGCGGCGCCGGGGGTTGCCGCGCCGGGCGTCCCGCGCGGAACAAATGCACCATGTCCTGCCGCCGCAGGACGCCGGTGCCCTCGCCGCGATCGCCGCCGCGCCCACGGCCGACGTGGTCTTCGTCGCCCACACCGGCCTCGACGTCGTCCACTCGGCGCGCACCGCTTGGAGCCGGCTGCCGCTACGCGACAGCGTGCGAGTGTACTGGTGGCGCATGCCCCCAAGCCGCGTCCCGCCGGGCGACGATGCCCGCAGCGAGTGGCTGCTCGCCCAGTGGGCCCGCGTCGACCACTGGATCGCCGATCACGCCACCCCGGACGCGACGCACGCGTGAGGTCCAGACCCGCACTCCCCCAGCCCCGGAATCCACCAACTCCCGCCCACGCAGGCGTCATCCACCCCACCCGGTGAAACGACAACAATCTTCACCAACCAGACGACACCATCAACACCAACCACCCACCACAACCCGCCCCGCAGCAGTGAAAACAGATGACGCCCATCAGCGACCATCAAATCGAGGCCGTGAGCGCCATTGTGCGCGGCTTCGATATCCCGCCGGTACTACAGCCGGAGATCTTGAGGGTCGGTGATCGGCGGGATAGGCCGGTGGCGCTCCCAGGGCCGCAGGCGGGGCGGTAGCGGGTCGCCGCGGCGTCGGTAGTGGCTGACCATGGCACGGGTCTGGTGCAGGCGGCGCCATAACTCGCAGGTCAGGACAGTCTCGACGGGGTGGCGGGGGTTGAGGTGGGTGGCGGCCAGGCAGTGCCGGATGGCGTGGACGGAGGGCCGCAGGAGCGGGCCGGGGATCAGCCGGTGGCCCCGCTCTCGCCGGTGCTCTGGTCTTTTCCCAGGTCAGGAGCTTGTTCCAGCTCGGGGTCCTGGTCGGGTTCGGGGAAGGCGGCGCGTTGGACGGCAAGGAACGCGGTGGCCAGCATGCAGGCGGTGACGTGGCGGTGCCAGGGGGTCCACTTGCGGACCTGGTACTGGGCCAGGCCGACGAGCTGCTTGTTGATCTCGTTGTCCTCCTCGATCTGCCAGCGGCCGCCGGCCCGGGCGATGATCTCCGAGATGGCAGTGTCGGCGGGGGCGTGGACGAGGAAGTAGGCGATCTCGCGGTGGAGTTGGCCGTCCTTGCCGCGCCGGTTGGGGTGAAGGGACCGTCGCAGCACCAGCCAGTGTGTGAAGGTGTCGGCCGGGTCCTCGTCCTTCACGGTCACGGCGAAGGCCGTCCAGTCGTAGAGGCGGGTTGCCCTTGGCTCCGTCGCCGCAGTGGAGCAGGTCATCGGCGCGCTTCACGGCTGGGTGGCGGGGTTTGCCGGGCGGGCCGTCGAGGGGCAGGTTTACCGGGACGCCGAGTACATAGGGCACCACTCGTTGGTGACACCAGGCCCGCAGCTGCGGGTCGCGGCCGTAGCCGGCGTCGGCCAGCACCCAGGCGAACGGAACGCGGGCCGCCCGGGCCTGTTCGAGCATGGCGATGGCCAGCTCGGGCTAGGTCGCGAAGGCGACCTCGTCGGGGACGCCCGCCTGGCGGCACCGCTCCCGGTCGGCGGTCCACTCTTCGGGCAGATACAGGCGGCGGTCGATAAAGGCGTGTCCGGCGGCGGTGGCGTAGGTGAGCATCACCATGGTCTGGCAGTTGCGGACATCGCCGGTCAGTCCGCAGTGCTGGAAGGCCACCCCGACCGATTTCGTGCCCTTCTTCTGGGCCTGGGTGTCGTCGATGACCAGCGAGGCGTCCGCATCGCCCAGGTGCGAAGGCACGTAGTCACGCACCGCGTCGCGCAGCCGGTCCGCCTCCCACACCGAGCCGTTGAGCAGCCACTGCATCCGGTCCGCGGTGACATGCCCCGCCCGCTCCGACAGCGTCCAGCCGTTCTTCTTCGGCAGCTCCGCCAGCAGTCCCTCGATGAACTGCGCGAACACCACCCGCGGCTCCGGACGGTTGAACAAATACCCCAACGACCCGGTCAACACGGACAGTTCGGCATGCCACTCGGCTATCTGCTCAGCCGTCACACCCAGCATCATGCCCGGTCAACGACGCGCCACAGAACCCGTCACAAGATCTCCGGCTGTAGTACAAGGGGCGGTGCAACACACATGCTCCGCCGAGCACTCTCTCACAAGATTCGTAGTTCGGCTTGATGCGGAGAAAGCGAGAACACCACCGCTGGCGATGAAGTGGAGTTGCCCCGGTCTGACAGACACTGATGGGCTTGCGCGCTATGCGGCTGCGTAGAGCACTCTATGTGGTGTCTTCGCGGCGTGACGACGTTCGTACTCGGCCGGGCTGAGCTGGCCGTTCGCCGAATGGCGGCGTCGGGGATTGTAGAAGCCTTCGATGTAGGCGAAGAGGGCCTGCTCGGCGCGGTGTCGGGTGGGGAAGGCGGTTCGGTCGATGAGTTCGGTTTCCAGGGAGGCGAAGAAGCTCTCGGTGACGGCGTTGTCGAAGCACGAGCCGGTGCGGCCGGTGGAGGGCCGGATGCCTGCTTCCTCGCATCGCTGACTGAACGTCAAGCTCGTGTACTGGGAGCCTTTGTCGCTGTGATGCACGAGGCCGGGGCGGGGTCTGCGGGCCGTGACTGCCATGGCGAGGGCATCGGTGACCAGCTCGGTTCGCATGTGGTCGGCCATCGCCCAGCCGACGATGCGGCGGGAGAACAGATCCATGATCACGGCGAGGTAGAGCCAGCCCTCGTCGGTGGGCACGTAGGTGATGTCGGCGGTCCAGCGCAGGTTCGGCGCGCTCGCGGTGAAGTCCCGGCCGATCAGGTCGGGAGCCGGCTGGGCCCGTCGGTCCTGGCGGGTCAGTGATGCCCTGCCGGTACGGCGGTGCACGCCGACCAGCCCGGCCTGGCGCATCAGGCGAGCGACACGCTTACGGCCTACCTTCAGGCCGTCGATCTCGCGCAGGTCGGCGTGGATGCGCGGGGCGCCGTAGGTGCCGTGGGACCGCACGTGGTGCCCGCGGATCTTCTCGGTGATCTCGGCGTCCTCGCGCCGCCTGCGGGACGGGCCGCGGCCGCGCCAGGAGTAGTAGCCCTGCCGCGACACACCCAGCAGCCGGGCCATGAGGGAGACGTCGTGGTGTGCCCTGTTCTCGTCGATCAGCCGGTAGCAGATCACCGGCTGGTCTCCCGGACGAAGAAAACCGTGGCCTTGCGGAGGATCTCCTTTTCCTCGCGCAACTGCTTCACCTCACGGCGGAGTTGGGCGAGCTCCTCCCTTTCGTCGCTGGTCAGTTCCGGGCGTTCCCCGGCGTCCACACGGTCCTGGTTGGCCCAGGTCCGGATGGTCTGGGCGGACGGCTCGAACTCCTTCGCCAACTCCTCCGGCGAACGGCCGGCCCGAACCAGCTCGACTATCTGGCGACGGAACTCCGGCGGGTAGGCCGGACGCGTCCTCGGCACGATGAACTCCTCCTTGCGGGACCCAGTGTCCCAAAGCGAAAGGTTGTCCATCAAACCGGGGCAACTTCAGAAGGACTTTCGGAGGAGCTCAAGGCCAATGCCGCAGCCGAGCGGCAGCTTGCGACCACCGCCAGGTGGACCCCGCTGTACGAGACGTTGCCGCGGCTTCCTCCAGCGCCGAACACACCAGAAATTGATTGTCACACCTCGAGCAGGGGAAGCATTACATCCTCCTCTCCGCCCGGACGTTTCGATAGAATGCGCCAACTCTCTAAACAGCCAACTGGTAGGACGCAGCCGAGGCCCCGGATCGCAGAAGCTGGACCGTCGGTTGAGAGAGAGCCACCTCAATCCCTGATCGGGTCCGTGTGAAGTTCCGTTGCAGCCGGAGCCTGACGTCCAGGGGTCCGTCTACCCATCCGCCATCCCGTGTGATCTTGCGGAGCCAAAGGCACAAACCCCATGAAGTCAACTCCATGTAGATAGGGCCAACGGCGGGTGCAGATCGGAGGGTGAACAGGAACGCCGCTTGAGGAGCTTCCCTATGACGCTTGCGGACGATTGACTCGCGGCAGATCATTCCGAAGTGGCAGCCACAGAGGCACCCGTACCTTTCATTTCGCATCACCCCTCCGCCCTCATGACAGGAACATTGCTCACCCGCCCCGTCCAAGAGCTCCCGGCCGCCAAGCACGGAGCCAGTGTCTTTTATTCGTATCGCAACCTCATCCGCCAGGACAGTCCGTACGAGCCCACAGGATTCTGGAGACCCGTCAGACCGCTCCGTCGGGAGGGCTTCGGCGATCGCCTGGTCGACCAACCGGTCTCGCGACGTGATCGTCCACACCCCATCGGAAGCCGTGTGATCAACTCACAACTCTGCCACTGCACTCTCACGCAGTTTCGCCTCGTCCATCCAGCCGCCTCACTCGCCTTGCCGCTTTTCCGCCGTGTTGAAAGCCTGGCAGCGATACTCGGCTTGCATAGGCCGGAGTTGCGCGGTAGTGGGCTTACGTGGGTGATCCGCCCGTCGGCGCATCACCCACGTGAGTCTTCCCCTACAGCGTGTCCGTCGAACTCTGCTCGGGGCCATGCAGGAAGCCGGGCACCCAGCGAACCGGTGCGATGGCCGGGAAGAGTGTTACCCGGACGCCGAAGTCGATCAGAATCTCCTTGCGGGCCTGCACGTCAGGAGCACCGAACCAGCGGTCGGCGACGGTCTCACCCGTCGGCCGCCGGACCATGCCGGGTGCCCGCTGGGGCTCAGCCTCGAGCGCAGCCAACTCACGACCCAACGCAGCGTACCGATCCCGGAACCAAGCGGCGTCGTCCGGCGAGTCGTAGAGCCCGGCCTCACGGTCGGCTCGAAGTCGTTCGCGGCTGGCTCGTGTCTCCGCTATCCGCTCGGGGATGCCGTTTCCCGGGTCGTACACCGTCTCGTAGATCAGGCCGTCTCCCAGCTCGCGGAGAAACCATTCCTCAACGTACGAGTCGAGGAGGTGAGCGTTGATGAGCGGTGCAGGACGACAGTGCTGGGCGTGCCGCCAACCCTTGTTCCGGGCTGTACAGGTATAGCGCGGAGGTGCATCCTGCGACGTCTGGGTGTACAAGCGCGTGTGGCACTGTCCGCACAGGGCGACGTACGTCAGCAGGTAGTCACGGTTCGAGTGACGCGTCCAAGGAACCTTCCGGTCGAGTACAGCTTTCTTGAGCGCCTCATGCGTCGCCCGGTCCCACAGTCCTTCGCAGAGCTTTACGGGGTTGCCGTCCCTCCCAAGCACCGGCTTGTTCCGGTGCATCAGGTAGCCGAGCGTGGCCTCCGACAGGAGGATGTTCTTCAGGCTCTGCGGGGACCATGGCCGACCCCCGGCCAACTTGCCGTACATCACGGCCAAATGATCTGCGGGCGACAGTTCCCCAGCACGGTTGAGGCGGGCAGCCTCACTACTGGTGGTGTTTCATTGTCGGGATCGGCCACAATGCGACGCGCTACCTCGCGTATCACCTCGGAGGCATGCGGGTGCAGTTCGACGTGGTCGATCTTGCCTCCCATCACCTTCCGCACGTACTGGAAGCCATAGGACGGCTTGCCCTTGGGGCGGCCGGCCGCACGGGTCTTGATCGTCGCATCGCGGTTCCGGCGCTGGATCGCGCGGAGTTCCATCTGTGCGCCCCACGCTTCCATGGTGAAGCGATTCTCGTCAGCGGGGTCATCAAGATCCCAGGCGCCGTCATGCCCATACGTGACGAGCATCTTCTTCTCGTCCCGCATCTTGTATCCGGTGTTCAGGCAGTCGACGACGTTACGGCCGAGCCGGTCCACCGCGGCCGCCACCAAGCCGTCGTAAGGTCCACTCTCATCGCGGAGCCAGGGGCCGAGCTTCGGGCGTGTCATGGGGTCGGTGGCGCCCGAGACCTCCCAGTCGTCCGCCCAGCCGACAATGTGCGCGCCGACTGAGGCGGCGGCAGTGAGCACGTTCTCCCGCTGACGCTCGGGGGACGACGTCGCCAGCTTCACGCGCGACAGCCGCCTCACTCCGAGCAGACATTTGCCGCATCCGTCATAGGGGCGTTCGATCACACTTGGGTCCGTACCGCGCAAGTTTCTCTCCGTTCGCGCACGCATGGTACGGAGAATTGGCGGCACGGCCCCCGGCAGCGATCTTGGTCAGCCGAGGAAGCTCAGACGAACCTGACGGTTGTCTTTAGAGATGTTCGTGTCGGGAGACGACACGTCCGGGATCCGGGTGATGCAGGTCGTCGCTCCGGCGGGCGTCGACATCAGCGGTCTGGGCATCGAAGTGATGGTTGGCGCCGGTGAAGGACTGCCGTTCGAAGGCGTGCTGCGGCTCGCGTTCCCGCGCCCAGGCTTCACCCCGTGCACATGGCTGACCACTGTGTCCCGGGACGACCTGATAGAGCGGGCGGCCGTCCTGTCCTCCGCGAAGCTCAGCGAGATTGACGACGCCCTCCGACTCGCTGAACAAGCGCAGGAGCGGACCCCAGCGACAACCGCGAAGCTCAGCGAGATAAGGGACGCCCTCCGTCTCGGTGAACTCGGGTAGACGAGAAGGAGCCGACGCCCGCGACGGCGTGGCGATATCGGCCAGATGATCGACGCTGGCCACCTGCCGCCTCAGCGCCCCTCACCATCGAGATCACGATCTACGGCTGGAGTACTAGGTTCGAAAATGCAGTGCCGGTCCGGCCGTTTCGGTGGTCGTGGGGTGGGCGTCATTTCCCGGGGTGGTACTGGGCAGCGACGACGGGCAGCACGTCGGCTTTGAGTCGTGGTTGGAGCGGGACCGGCTGGTTCTCATGGACTTCGGTCCTGCGACCGGCCGCGCTCCTAGCTTCCGCGCAGGACGAACTACACACGTACTTGGACGCCAGCCGGGCCATTCGCCCCTCACCAACAAACGACGGCGGCCCAACCTCAGCGGCGCCCTTCCCGCCGGGCAGTTGAGTTCGCGACGTCCGCTCCCCCCGCACAGCCGTGCGCGCCGCCCCTTAAGATCGCAGGTCACGGTGGAGCACAGAAGGCGGGGAGGGCGGGGAGAGCCGTGCGATTCGCAGTAATCAATGACGACCGTCGCTGGGCCGACGGTGGCGCCATACCGGAGGACGCCTTCGATGCGCTCCTCGTCCGCGACGCCTGGGACGACTTCGGGTACCGCACCATGTTCACGTTGCGCGTTCGTACGAGGGACGGCTGGACCGAGGTCGGCACCGTAAAGATCGGCCACGTGGCGATGGACGGCGAGGATGGAGCCAACGTGCTGCTACCGGAGCGCTTCAGCCGACTGGACAGCTCGCGGTACTTCTCCGTGGGCCAGGATGAAAGCTATTACTACACGCTGAGCGAGATGCCCGGCGCCGTCCGGGAGGAAGTGCTCACCGCGCTCCGGGACATCGCCTACGACGAGAACTCCTTCCGCCTCGCGCGGAACCAAGATGTGACCCGCACTTCACTCCTGCGCTTCGTCAAGATGTCGACCGTGCGCGGGCAACTGCAGCGCATCGCACGCGGTGGAGCGCGCCGGGTGAACTTCGACATCGCCTACGAGCCGCCGCTGCCGCCGGCGACGGATCCCGTGCGGTTCCGATTCCAGGTCGAGCCCGGTTCCCGTCCGGCCAGCAACGTGCACGCCCTGACCGGGCGGAACGGCGTGGGGAAGTCATACGTCCTTTCCCACTTGGCCCGCGCCGTCGCTGCGGTCGAGCCGCAGCCGCAGGAGCTCGGGCAGATCATCGAGTACGGCCGCGAGGGCCGCTCCTTCAACAACCTGGTGGCCGTCTCGTTCAGCGCCTTTGACGACTTCCCCCTCGTCGAGGGCGACGAGATGTTCATCGCTTCCTATGTGGGCCTGCGTGTTCAGGGTTCACGGTCCCCCAGGTTCAAGACCCCCGGCGGGCTCAGGAAGGACTTCGCGCAGGCCATGAAGGCATGTCTGACGCGTGAGCGCAGCCCACAATGGATCAGGGCACTGCGCACCCTCGACTATCCGGGCAGCGGGCTCCTGGCGGAGGGCTGGCTAGAGAACTTCGAGAACACCGCCAGCCTGAACAGCCGCGAGAACAAGGCCCGGCAGCTCTTCCGCCGCCTCAGCGCCGGCCACCGGCTCGTTCTGCTCACCATGACCCGGCTCATCGAGCACGTGAGTGAGCGGACCCTCGTCATCATCGATGAGCCGGAAACCCACCTCCATCCGCCCCTGTTGGCCGCGTTCATGCGTGCGCTGTCCGATCTGCTCGCCGAGCGCAACGGGCTGGCCATCGTCGCCACGCACTCGCCGGTTGTGCTCCAGGAGATTCCGGCCCACTGCGTCTGGAAGCTCTGGCGCTACGGCGGGCAGCTCGGAGCCGCACAGCCCCGCATCGAGACGTACGGCGAGAACGTCGGCGTGCTGACTCACGAGGTCTTCGGTCTGGAACTCACCGAGGCTGGCTTTCTGCACGAGCTGCGGCGTCTGGTCGACGTCGGCTACTCCTACGACGCTGTCCTGGAACATTTCAGCGGACGGCTGGGCAGCGAGGCGCAGTTGGTGCTCAGCGCCTTGCTCGGCCAGCGCGACGACGTGGAGGGGCACGGCTGATGCAGCACATAGACCCTCCGCCCTTCGACGCTCGCGACGTCTACACCACCTGCATCGGCAACGCCCGCCCCAGCAGCCGAGAACGGCTGGAGTCGTTCACCGACGCGGTGGCCGATGCGGCAAGCGCGTACGAGGTAGCCGCTCAGGGCCAGGCCCTTCACACCCTCACCGGCCTCGCCGCCGCGCCTACTGCCCCTCGCGACCGCAAGGCCCTGGAGGGGGTCTACACCGACCGGATGGTCAAGGACCGCACTCCGGGCCGCCGCATCTACGAGGCGCTCAGAGGTACGACCGACGAGGAAGGCCGTCGACGGGACAACCGGTGCCCCCTGTGCGGGGAGGGCCTGGTGACCACGCTCGATCACCACCTACCCAAAAACAAGTACCCGCTGCTCAGCGTGGTCCCGGTTAACCTCATTCCGGCCTGCCGCGACTGCAATACAGGCAAGCTCGCCACAGTCCCCGTCAAGGCGGGTGATCAGACCCTGCACCCCTACTTCGACGACTTCTCCCACCACCCCTGGCTCCGCGCTCGCCTAAGGAGGCCACGCGGCAACGAGCAGCCGTCCATGAAGTTCTTCGTATCCCCCCACTCCGATTGGAGCGACACACTCACCGAACGCCTCCAGACCCACCTGAAGGTGTTCGACCTGGATTACCGGTACAGCCTTCTGGTCAGTAGCCATATCGCATCCACCAACTACGACCTCACGATGACGCACACCAACGACATCGCCTTCTGGCTTGAGCGCAAGGCCGAGGGCTGGCGCTACCGGGGTAACCCCAACACGATGGGCTATGCCCTGTTCAAGGCCCTGGCTGCCGACGAGTGGTACGTCAACGGCGGCTGGCGCGGCTCAAGCGCGGAGACGAACCCGCCCGGCCGCCAGTCTCCGAGGCCGATATGAGGGCATGCCACCACTTCGGAGAAGACGGTGCCACGGCTCACGGGGGCTGGACGTGACGCCGCCACCTTCCGAGTTGACCTCCACGACATGAGATGTCTTCGTGGTCAGTCCGCCGCGGGACCGGCCGACGGCGTGGTCATCGGGTTCGCCGACCGGGGCCCCCTTTTACGAGCCCCGGCCACGTGCTGAGGTCGACGGCTTGTCGTCGGTCCTCTCTCGTGTCGTGGTTCTGGGCGCGCCAGATGCGGCACGACTCGGTTCGATGGCAAAACGACTGGGTTCGATGTCAACGGACAACTGCCACGCTTCCTCGCTGCAGGTGGCCCTCCAGGCAGCGCCGAGCGCAGCGAACCGTCCTCGCAGCACCTCTCGCTCCTCCAGATCCTGCGAGGTGGGCGAGAGGAGAAGGGCATTGTCCCGGCAGAGACGGAACCCGATCTGCTCCCATCCGTGGGTGATCTTGGCGTTCACGCAGTCTCACTCGGCACGGCCCTCGGTATGAGAACGCTGTTGCCACGGCAGCAAGCCGCGCACTGAAGGGCTCACTGGCGTTCGGTCTTCCGTGCCCCGGAGGGGCAAAGTTGTTCACTCTTGAACGGTGAAGGCCCTTACCGTCTCCGCAGATTGGCTGGGCTGACCAAAACTCTCGGCAGCGTGGCGATCCTCTGCGGTGAGGATTCGGTCACCGCGGCAGCCTGGCCACCCTCGAGGCGACCGGCTCCCGTGCCGTCCAGCATGAGGTGGCCTCTGGTGTCAGCGGCCGTCAGTATCGTGCCCGTCGTGACGGTAGGAACTGAAGAGACTCGGCTGATCGTCCTGCGCGGCAACAGCGCCTCGGGGAAGTCGTCCATCGCGGCTCGCCTACGCGAGCAGTTCGGCCGCAACCTGGCCCTGGTCGGCCAGGACAACTTGCGCCGCGTCGTGCTGCGCGAACGCGACCGGCCCGGCGCAGCCAACATCGGCTTGATCGATATGACAGCGCGCTACGCGCTGGACGCCGGATTCCACTCGGTCGTCGAGGGAATCCTGTATGCCGACCGTTACGGCGCGATGCTTGAGGACCTCGTTCGTGACCACCGGGGCACCTCTCGCTGCTACTACCTGGACGTGCCGTTCCAGGAAACGCTCGTTCGGCATGCGACGAACCCTAATCCGGCGTACCTGGCGCAGGTCACCGACCAGCAGCTGCGTGATTGGTACCGCGAGCGGGACCTGCTGCCCAGCGGGATCGAGACCGTCATCGACGCCGGCAGCACCCTGAGCGAGACCGTGGAGCGCATCATGCACGAGACCGGCCTGGACCGGGTGCCAGCCATCGACCGCTGAGGACATCGGTTGCTGGTGCAGGACGCATCCAATTCCGCGCCAGGAGGTTTGCGGACCTGCCAGATGCTGGCTGCGGGCATGCCAAAACCCCCGAAATCGTAAGGATTCCGGGGGCCAGGTTCAGTGGGACAGGCGGGTCAGCCCTCGTCGGAGCCGTGGTCGTCGGAGTCGTCGGTGCGGCGTCGGCGAACGGCCACGACAACGCCACCACCAGCAACGAGGAGCAGTCCGGCTCCACCGAGGAGCCACGGGGTGGCGTCAGCTCCGGTGTGCGCGAGGGATCCGCTGGGGGCGGGGGCTGAGGTACTCGACGCGGTCTTGCCTGTGATCGGCGTATGGGACGGGCTCTTCGACGGGGCCGAGGAGCTGTCGTCACCGGACTTGCCCGTCGTCGGCTTGTCGGTCGACTCGTGCGTGGTCTTGTCAGTGGGTTTATCTGAGGGGTCGGAGCTCGGCGGTGTCGTATGGGTCTTGGCGTTCGTGAGGGTCACGGTGACCGGGTCGCCGGGCTTGGCCTTGAAGTTGATCTGGCCCTTGTAGAGGTCATATCCGGTCGGCGCCTTGATCTGCTTGACCCAGAAGTCCGTGCCGATGCGGCTGGTGACAGGCAGCTTCGCGGTGGCTGTGCCCTCGGCGCCGGTGGTGAGCGTGAGGAGGGTCTTGTCACCGCTGCCGATGTTGACGGTGGCACCGGGCAGCAGCTTGCCGGTCTTGTCGTCCTTGGCCTTGAGGGTGACCTGGGCGGGTTTGAAGGGGTCGACGATGGTCACCTGGGCGATGGCGCCGGGGGTAACGATCACGTCCTGATCTGCGATGACCTCGTGGAACGGGCTGCCCGAGGCGGTCTCCTTGAGCCGATAGACGCCGGGTGGGAGGCCGGTGAAGGTCAACTTGCCGTGGGCGTCGGTCTTGCCCAGGCCCGCTTCCTGGCCCGTGGCGTCGAGCAGGAGGAACGTGGCTCCCTGCAGGACCTCCCCGGCCGGATCCTTCTTGGTGATGGCGACGCTGCCGGCGTCGGGCTCGGGGCTCTCCATGGGGGCGCTGGGGGTGGAGGGCGTCGGCTCGTTCGGCAGGGCGGACGCGATGGGGGCCGAGGTGAGTGTGCCGGTCACAGCGGCGGCGATGGCGGTCGACCGGACGGCACTGCGGACGATACGGGCGTGCACGAGGGAGGGGGCTCCTTGATCGGTTAGAGAGCGAAGTCAGCGGGTCCGGCTCGGAGCCGAGCACGGCGGGGACGGGACCTTGCAAGCGGTCCGAGCGGTAGCACGGACCGGCGCGGGCGGCGGCCAGGAGCCGGGGAACCAGACGGAGGCGTACTGCTCGATGGCGTACCGCAGTCCGTTGGTGTGGGCGCCTTTCCACGGCACCCGGTCAGGGGCGTCCCTGTGCTCCTTGAGCACGGCGTATCCGGACGTACTTGGCGTCCGGCCGTACGCCGAATCGCGGTGGTCGAAAGTCTTATGGTCCGCGAACCGCAGGTGGACGACGTCGAGTTCGCCTCGGTCCTGGTGGATCGTGGCGAGCCGCAAGCCGTCGTACTCGCCTGCGCGGATGGTGGGGCTGAAGTCGATCCGCAGCCGCAGCGGCCCCTCGGCCGTAGGGGTGGCGTAGTAGGTGTTGCCGACGACGGTCGCGTCGGCGAAGGGAAGGTTCAGTTCGGCGAAGAACTCCCGGGCGTACATCGGCATGCGGGTCTCCGGGTGCTGGTCAGCGACGGGGTCCCGGTAGAGCCGGGCGGCTGGTGGTGCTCCAGCGCGGGACGCTGGAGGCGGGGAGGGCGGCCGGGCGACGGGCCGCGGCGCGCTGGACGTCGAGCGGCGTCGGGGCCGGTGGGCGCGGCAAGAGGATCGGGGCGAGGCGGGCCATGCTCTCGACGTAGCTGTAGGTGTCCTCCCGCCAGCGGGGCAGGGGTGCGGGGTCGGAGACGCACTCGGTGACGGCCCGGACGAGGGCGACGGGGGTGTCGGTGCTGGCGGTGGCATACCAGGCGGGGCGGTCGATGGAGGTGCCGGCCCACAGCTGCCAGCGGGCGTCGCGGGTGGTCAGCTCGGCTTCCGGGTCGAGGCCGCCGGTGGTGAACTCCAGCCCGGCGAGCCCGTCGGCGGACTGAACGGCGAATACTCCCCAGCGGGGGCGGTCGATCTGCCAGCCGCGGTTGATGAGCGGTACGACCGCGAGGAACGGGTCTCGGTCCTTGCTCCTGGGGTCGGGGGCGGCGAGGTAGGCGCCGGGGCCCTGCTCGTACGCCTCGGCGAGCGCGGTGGTGAAGGCGGTGACGAACTCCGTCGGACAGGAGTCGTTGAAGCAGACGCCCCAGGCCGGCGGTCCGAACGGGTCCTTGTAGGCGTTGATGCGCCACAGACCGTCGTCCTCGCCTTCCGGGAGGTAGCCGAGGCGGACCTTGCGGTCCGGCGCGTTCAGGTAGGCGTTGCCGAGATCGTCGTTTGCCAGTTCCCAGCCAAGGTCGCGGAGCGGGGCGAAGCCGGGGTCGCCGATCGCCGTGGCACGGGCGAGGTAGCGCGGGGAGACGTAGACGTCCCCGTCGATGGCGTGAAGGTCGTCGTGGAGTGGCACGCGGCTCCTGAGGGTGGACGGGGATGGGTCAGCCGGTGGTGGTGTGCAGGAGGGCTGTTTCGAGGGCGTCGGGCCGGCCGGTGTAGTGCAGGGCGCGCAGCCCCAGGCTCCGGGCGGCATGGCAGTTGTCGGCGCGGTCGTCGATGAACAGCACACGCTGCGGGTCGCTGGCGCCAGTTGCGGCCAGGGCGTGCCGGTAGGCGTCCGGGGCGGGCTTGCAGATCTCCAGCCGGGCCGAGTAGAGGGCGCGAGTGATCAAGTGGCGGCACCAGTCGGTGGTGTCGAGGACGTCGCTCAGGTGGTGCGGTGCGTTGGACAAGAGCACCATCGGCAGCCCTGCCTGATGGGCGCGGTGCAGGACATCCAGGACGCGGTCGTCGGTGGCGGTCCACATGTCGGCGTCCGCGGCGCGCAGTTCGCGCAGCAGGCGGGGGCCGGGGTGGGCGCCGAGGACCTTGGCCCAGTACGCCAGGTCGCTGAGCTGACCGGCGTCGTAGGGCTCGCGTGCGCTCCAAAAGGCGCGCTGGAAGCCGGTGAGGTCGTCCTCGGGCCAGGATGCGGTGCGCGCGAGGCGGAGCCACTGACTGCGGGTGGGCTGGAGGCCGATGACGCCGTTGTAGTCGAGGACGACGGCGTCGAGGGCGGCGGTGTTCGGTCTCACGGGGTGGGTTTCTCCAGGGCTCGGTGGGCGAGGGCGGCGACGGTGGCTGCGAGCAGGGCGGGCAGCAGCAGTGCCGTGGGCAGGGTGGTGATGCTGGCGATGGCGCCGATGAGGGCGGGCCCGGCGAGTAGGCCCAGGTAGCCGGTGACGGCGACCGTGGCGACGGCGCCCGGGCCGCCGGTGCCGGCGGCGCTGATCAGGCAAGGAACCGTGGTGGACAGGCCGAGTCCGAAGAGTGCCCAGCCGGCCAGGGCCACGGAGGTGGTGGAGGCGAGGACGCCGGTAGTGAGCCCGGCCGCCGCGAGGACGGCTCCGGCCCGCACCACCGCAGCGGGTCCGAAGGCGGCGGTGAGCCGGTCGCCGGTCAGCCGCCCGGTGGCCATGGCCGCGCTGTAGAGGGCGAAACCGGCGGCGCTCACGGCGGCGGATGCGTCCAGGCTGTGCAGATGGACGGCCGCCCAGTCGGCGGCTGCTCCTTCGCCCAGCAGGCTGGCGGCAGCCAGCGCCCCCAGCAGCCACAGCTTGGCGGACGGCAGCAACGCTCCGCTCTCGTCCTGCTCCGTGGTGGCTGGTGGCCGGTCGGTGCCTGTCAGCGTCCGGGTTACTGGGGCGGCGGCCAGCGCGGCGCCGGCCAGGACCAGGCCGGTCGTCAGGAAGAGGGTGCGGTGCGTGGTGTGAGCGGTGACCGCGGCCAAGGCGGCACCGCCGAGGGCGCCGAGGGAGTAGGCGGCGTGCAGGGACGACATGATGGGCCTGCCGTAGGCGTTCTGGCAGCGCACCGCCGCAGAGTTGGCGGCGACGTCCAGCACGCCATGGGTGATCCCGAAGGCGAGAGCGGCCGCGAACAGCGAGGGGAGGTTGCCGCAGCGGCCAAGGAGGGCGAGGCAGCCGGCGAGGCTGGTCGCGCCGCAGGTGAGCAGTGTCGGCAGGCGCTCGGGGCGGGCGATCCGTCCTCCGGCCTGCAGCCCCGCCACCATGCCGAGCGCGACGGCCAGCAGGACCAGGGACAGTCGCGCGGTGCTCAGGTGGGCAGCCTGCTGGACGGCCGGCATCCGGGCGCCCCAGACGGCCATGATCATCCCAAGACCGAAGAAGTAGCCCGTCAGCAGACCGCGGCTGCGCCGGACGGAGTCGGTGGCCCGGTTCATGCGTTCGGGCCGCTGCGGGAGGTCCCGCCCGCGGTGCGGGGAGAGATCTGGATGCCGAGGGCACGAACGGCCCGTTCAGCGCGGGACTGGGCTAGCACTGCCGTGGGCGCTGTGGTGATCACGTAACCGATGCGCGCGGTGAACATGTCGCCGCCGTCGCCGGGCAGGACCAGCTCGTCGCCCGGATGGTGCTGGAGGTGGACGCGCTCCAGCCACTGCGGGCGGGGCCCGTCGAGGCGGAGGCGGGTGAGGATGCCCGAGGTGTCGGGGTAGATCAGGCGGATCGCGGCGGCGGAGGACCTGGTCGGGGTGAGGTCGGGGGCGCGGTCGCAGGCGATGTCGGCTGCGGCGCGCGGCAGGTCGATGCCGGTGGCGAGGCGGGCCAGGTGGCCGATCATGTCCCCGGCCAGTCGGCCGTTGACCTCGACGAGCCGGGGCCGTCCGCCGACGAGGCGCATCTCGACGTGGCTGACGCCGTCGGTGATCCCCAGGGCACGGATCGCGGCCCGCGCGACGGGTGCGACCTGGGCAAGGAGCGGGTCTGCGGCATCGACGGAGTGCGCCAGTTCCTCGAAGTACGGCGGGGTGCTGACGGTCTTGCGGGTGACGGCGACGACGGTGGTCTCGCCGCGATAGGTGACGCACTCGGCCGAGACCTCGGGTCCGTCGAGGTACTCCTCGACCAGCACGGCGGTGCTCTCCAGGCCCAGGCCGGCGGCCCGGTCGGCGAACGGGTAGGCGGCGATAAGCTGGCCGGGGTTGTCGACGCGGATCACGCCGATGCTGGCGGCGTGGGCGGCCGGCTTCAGGACAACCGGGTAGCCGATCCGCGCGGCCGCGGCCTGCGCCTCATGGAGAGTGCGGACGCTCACCGATGCGGCCGACGGAACACCGTGGCGGGCGAACAGGCTCCTCGCGGTCGCCTTGTTGCGGCATGCCTGCATCACCTCCGGGGCGGTGGTCGGCAGGCCGAGCTGGCGTGCGAGGCGGGCGACCGGGACGAGGTACCACTCGGTCCACGTGAATACCCCGGCGACATCGTGGCGTTCGGCCAGGGACCGGCCTGCGGCGGACAGTGCCGCCTGGTCGGTCGGGTCGGGCACAACGATGCAGTCCCGGATGTACGGGACCTCCCACGACGGCTCCTCGCCGGTGATGAGGACGACGTCGTAGTCGGCAGCGACGCTTTCGAGGCAGTAGCCCCGGTAGCCTTCGGCTTCCATGTCGGCGGCAGCGACGAGCAGGACGACGGGACGGTCGGACAAGAACAGGCTCCTTGAGGGTTCTGAGGGTGGAAGGTTTGTGTGTGCTGCCGTTCACGGGCTACGCCGGCGGACCTCGATGGCGGGGGCTCACTCGGGGTGGGCGGCGAGCAGTTCGCGTGCGTACGGGGCCGTGTAGTTGTTGTTGAGGCCCTTGACTCCGTGCGGGTGGTGCTAGCGCAGGGCCTCGAACAGGGCTTTCACCCCACGTGCTTCGCGCCTGCGGCGAGCTGTTCCAGGGACCGGTAGACCCATGGGTGTTAGGAGTCGAAGGCGTGGAACTGCTCGGTGATGGTCGGCCCCTGAGGGGAAGCGAAGGTCAGCATTCCGTCCTGGCTGATGGTGGACATGAGGGACGGGGACCTTGTCGTGCAGAGGGTCAGGGCGCCGGTGTCAGCGGGGCGGGCAGGGTGCGCAGTCGGATGAAGGCGGTTGCGAGACCAGCGGCTTGGAGCAGCGCGGCGACGGTGACGGCGTGCCCGAGCTGGGAGGGTGGGAGGGCGGTGACGAGCAGTCCGGCGGCGGGGAACGGCAGCAGGAGCAGCAGGATCGTCAGGCTGAGGGTGCTGCCGAAGACGTCGGCTGGGATCAGGTGGGAGCGCAGGGTGCGCAGGACGACGGTGAGGCCGCCTTCGCCGGCCATCAGGACGGCGATCAACAGCAGGTAGCTGTGGTAGGCATCGGCCTGGGAGACGGCGAGGGTGGCTCCGGCAGCGAGAACGGCGGCTGCGGTGCCGACCGGCCACAGGCCCCAGCGGTCGATCGCCCGGCGGGCGGCGGTGATGGCGAGCAGGGAGGCGACGGCGGCGGCGGACCAGATGAGTCCGGCGTCCGCACTGGAGCGCCGCAGTTCGGTGACCACGATCACCGGCATGGCCGCCTGCAGGACGGCGATGGCCGTGTTGGAGACCACGAGGCCGCCGACCAGCCAGGCCAAGGCGGGCAGAGAGCGCAATGTCGCCCACCCCGCCCTCAATCCTCCCTTGGTCAATGCCGCGCTCGTCGGCGTGTTCCGTTCCCCGGATCCAAGGGCGGCGGCGAGCAGGGAGAAGGCCGCGAGCGTGTCGAGCATGGCGGTCGGCCCGCCGTGCTCCAGCAGCAGGCCAGCGACCAGCGGTCCGGCGAGCATGGCGGTCTGGTCGATGCCCAGCAGCATGGACTGCACCCGGTGGGCCTGAGCGCCCGCGCTCCGGCTCGCGGCGCCGCCGGCGGTCTCGGCGGCCACGTAGCTGAACTCGGTGAGGATGCCGGTGGACGCGGCCAGCAGCATGACCGTGGCGGTCACCGCCAGCGACCCGGCGTCGAGCGCGGTCAGGACGCCGGCGGCGGCGAGCACGGCCAGGGCCCGCGCGAGGCAGGCTACCTGGAAGACGCGGGCCGTGCCGTGGCGGTCGACGACGGTGCCGGCCACGGTGAAGGCCGCAATGCGCGGAATCCATTCCAGTGCGAAGGCGAGGCCGGTCAGTGCGGCCGACCCGGTAGCGGCGAGGACGAGGAGGGGGATGCCGTAGGTGGCCATCGCGAAGGCGGCGCCGTCGGCGCTGCGCGGCAGGTAGATCCCGCGCAGGAGGCCAGGGGTAGATGTCACGCGGCGACGCCGTGGGTGCCGCGGGTTCGCTGGTGGGTGTGGATCCACTCGGCCAACAGCCGGTGAACACGGTCGAGTTCGGCATCGTGCTCGCTGTCGGAATTCTGCGTGTCGGCTGCCGGCGTGACCAGGAGGGCGAAGGTGTGCTGGATCCGTCCGGCGAAGTCGCACAGCGAAGCGGGATAGTTGTGCCGCCGGGCCCACCGCGCGGTCGCGTCGTACACGTCGGCGAGGTCTCGGCCGGCTGCCGAGAGGCCCACGCTGCCGGGAGTATGGGTGAGGAGGCCGAGGGCTTCTGCCTGTTCGATGGCCTGGCGGATCTGGTGGGTGGAGAGGTCCGCGAGGGTGCGTGTCATTGCGCGCATCGGTATCGCTCCGTGGTCGTCGATCTCGCTGACCAGGCGGATCAGGCCGGCGGAGGACAGCGCCGTGCACGTGTCGCGGAGCTGCTGATGGGAGAAGGCAGGGATCATCGGCGGGCTCCCCCAACCAGGAGGGCGGTCTTCACTTGGGCGGGGATGGCGTGGGAGAACAGCTCGCTGGGCTGCCAGCCGGGGCGGCGTGCGGGCTGCGGCGGTACAGCAGGGGCCCAGGGGACGGCGAGGGCCGGGAGCCGCGACTGGTGGCTTGTCCAGGCGCGAGCAAGAGCCATAGGTTCGGGGACAGGTTGCCCCCAGAGCGGATGCCGGGCGGCGTGGTCGAGTGGTCGTCCGGCGGACCACATGGACAGGGCTCCGAAAACGGGGCCGAGCGCGTCACCGGCCCGCGAGAGGCGGTAGGGCTGTCCGTTGCCCGTGGTCTTCACAAGGCCGTCATCGATGAGTTGCCGCAGCGGCGGGTAGATGTTGGTCCAGTAGCCGTCGGGGATGACGATGCGGGCCAGGGCCCGAGCACTCACCTCCTGCCGTGACTTGAGCACCCAGAGGATCGCAGGGGCCTGTCGGCGGGTGAGGAGGGTGAGGCTGTCCTCGACCTGCTCGATCACGGAAAGCGGCTGCTCCGACTTCTCCAGGTGTTCCTCGGCCCAGGCGGCCATCACGGGGAGCACCGGCAGGAGCTGTCGGCCCCGGGTGGTGAGGCCGTAGGTGACGTGACGCGCGGAGTGTTCGGCGCGCTCGGCCAGGCCGGCGTCGCACAGCGAGCGGATCTTGGGGTGCAGCTGGCCGCTCTGGAGGTACGGCAGCTTGGCTGCGATCTCCGTATAGCGCTGGGGCGGCTGGTTCAGGGTCAGCAGGATCCGCACGTTCCAGCGCGGGGTGATCATCTGGAGAGCTTCGGTGACCCGGGCGACGTCGGCGTCGTCGGCGGGCGGCAGACCGGTGGTGGCCAAGGGGGTGAACTCCTGTGTGCAGAAGGCCGGGCGCTGTCGGGTCAGCGGCTCGGGGCGGGGCTCGCGGCCGGTACGGGCGGAGGGGGAACGGGTGCTGCCGCCGAGGTGGTGGGCGGCTCCGGTGCCGGAGTGCGGCCGAGGCTGCGCAGGACCGCGTCGGTGGTTGAGGCTTGTGTGTCTCGGACGGCGACGGCTTCGGCGAGGCGGCGGGCGCAGTCGAGGATGTGGGAGACCTCGTGGGCACCGATCTGCCGCTCAGGGTGGGTCAGGTGCTGCAGCCGCTCTCGGTGCACGGTGATGCTCTGCTCGGCGAACGCCAGGGTGTGGTGGCTGCCGAGGAGCGCGGCCAGCATGCCGGGAGCCTGGTCCTGGGCGTGTGCTTCGAGGCTGGGCAGTTCGGCGCCGTACAGGTCCTCGATCCGCGCGGCGATCTCAGCGGCGGTGGGGTGGGTCAATCGGCGCTCATCGTCTTCGGCTGCGGGCCGCCCCGGCACGCGCGAGTGCTGGGGCGGCGGAGGCCGGGGGCAGGGTGGTGGTGACCGTCTGCTGGGCGAATCGGGCGGGGCGGGCTTGCTGGTGGAGCGGGGGCATGGTGCGCAGCAGGTCGTCCAGCGCGGCGCGGTAGCCGTCGCGGGCTGCCAGCGCTGCTTCCAGCCACTGCGTGTCCATCCGCAGGTCGTCCGCAGACAGTTCGTCCATGTCGCGGTCGGGCGCCATTGCCTCGTGCACGCGGTCACGGATCCGGGCGACCTGCTCCTCGGCCAGGGCGAGGAAGCTGCGCAGTTCCAGGGCTCGGGTGATGGCCGCGGAGGCGTCCGGGTCGGCTGCCTGCTCGTACAGGTCGGTGACCGGAGTGCCGAAGACCTCGTGAAGCCGGGCGTCCTGGGTGCAGGGCTTGTCGCGGACGCTCATCGCAGGGCTCCCCGGCCGGTGGTCGGCGCCGTCGCGGACCGGGCCGGTGCGCTGGTGGGCACGGCCGGGCCCGGACGCTGGCCGCGGTTGAGGCGGGCCAGTCGGTCGGCTTCGGGGCTCCGTTTGCCTGGTGCGTGGGCGAGCAGCCACCGTACGACCATGGCCCGCCCGTCGCGGGCGGTAACGGCCGTGTTGACGCGGTGGGCGAGGTCCATCGTGGGGTCGTCGACCTCGCTGGGCTGCGTTTCCAGGGCCCGTAGCAGGTCGTCCTCCGCGCGCTCCAAAGCGGTCTGGGATTCGGTGAGCAGACCGTGCCAGCGCACGACGTCGGTGGCCTGGAGATTAGCGTCCGGGGCGGCTGCGACGGCGGTCTTCAGCACGCCGATGCTCATGCCGAAACGTTGCTCGATCTGCTCGGTGAGCACGCCCACGACATCGTCTGCTTCGTCGGACACAGGGCTTTCCTTCCTGGGAGGCACACGGGATACAGGCAGGCAGAGTTCGAACGCTGGGTCAGTCCAGGCACATGCGGACGTCGCGGTAGACGTAGGTGCCGGAGACCCAGCCCTTCACGCCGGTGGTCGTGTCCGTGATGTAGTGCCAGTTCCCGCTGGTCTTGTGGACGGTGAAGCGGTGGCCGCGGTAGAGGATGCCGAGTCGGGTTGACTTGGCCGACGCCTTGGAGCGGATGACGACGGCCTGCGTGCCCACGACCCAGGGGCCGGGCCGGTCGCATGCCCGGGTGGCCGACATCGTGCTCGGCGCGGAAGCCGGAGCTGCTGTGGCCGCCGTCGCGGACACGAGCGGGAGGGCGAGCGCGCCAATAACGGCGGCGGACAGCGCTATTCGGGTTGAGCGCATGCGGAAGTAACCTCCATACGGAAAAAGGGGAATGCAGAGGCAAGTGGACCGGGCATTCGCCCTGTCGGCCGCTACTAGAGTCCACGGATTCGCCGGTTTGGCTAACCGGCGATCGTCGTCTATATTTCCGGCCGCTTCACGGGCTTGACTTCAGCGGCTGCGGCCCGTGGGGCGTTGGGCGGGGGCCGGAAGGGAATAGTCCGACCGTGGGACGGACCGGGCCGTGGGCTGGACTGGCGGCAGAGGAGGAGCCTCGCCGCTGAGGGCGTCTTCGCACCACTGCAGGGCTTCTGCGTAGGTGGCAAAGCCGCCCTCGCGCAGGGTGTGGGTCCAGGAGTCGGTGTCCACGTCCTCGTGGAGCACGCGAAATGGAGAAGGGCTGCCCTCGTCGAGGGAGCGCAGGACCACGACGGTCACGGCGTTGTCGGGGTCGTCGTCGGTGTAGCTGTGCAGAAGAGCGAAGTGATCGCCATCGTTCCTGAGCCGCTGTTCCAGCGCACGGGTCGTCTCGTCCGCTGGGGCGGTTCCCATGCCGGGCGCCAGGCTGATCTCCTGGGGCGGGCAGCCGCGGTGGATGAGCCAGGATTGTGCCATTGCCGGCAGAGGCAGTGTCGCGTGAGCGAAGCGGAACGTCTTCGTCTCAAGGTCGCGCTGCAGGTGCAGGGCGACGAGCTGTGGCTCCCCGGGGGTGCCCCAGGTGACGGCACCATTGTGGAGGACGTGGTAGCTCGCGCCTTCGGGGGCGTGATGCTCGGCCAACGGGGTGAGTTCGCTCTGCTCGATCTGGATCGCGTGCCAGAACGCTTCCTGGGTCTGCTCGTCGGCGGCTTCAAAGCCGTCCAGACGAAGGTCGAGTTCGGGTGGATGCATAGGCCCTTTCGGTGGGCGGGGCTGGGGCTGGTGTCAGTGGCGGCTGCGTGGGGTACCTCTTCAGGTCAGCGGGCCTGACGGTACGTGGGCGCCTGAGCCAGGCGGGGAGGGCCGGGCATCGCGGAGGGCAGCGGTCCGGGCTTTGGAATGGGCCCGCGGGTGGTGAGCTGCGGGGAACGGGAGCGGGCTGCATGGGTCCGGGCGCTGAGCGGCCTGCGGCTCATCTCCAAGCGCTTGCCGACGGTGTCGTATACGTCGTTGCCAGCCCGAGGCCGTACCGCGACAACGTGGATCTCCCGTCGGTGTGCGGACGTCTCGGGCGCCGGGCGGATGCCGTAGACGACGCGCCACTCCTTGCGGGAGTCCACGAACAGCTTCCGGTAGCCCTCCAGGTCGCCGGTGAGTCTGGTTCCGAAGCATTCGGCGTTCACGACTTCTTGCAGGTGGGCGAGGGTGAGGTCGCGGATGTCGCTGGGGGCCTGGACGAGGTCGGTCAGGGCGCGCGGGTCGAAGCTGAGCCCGAAGGCCGACTGCTGCCCGGCGCTCATGACGCCGGCTCGCCCGACATGCCGGCCTCCGACGCGTTTTCCTTCTCCGTGCGGGCCGAGGGCGGCGGGGCGGGCAGGAGGCGGTGCGCGGGCCGGTCCGGTGAGGTCATGCACGCCGACAGCGGACCTCCCGGTCCTCTGACGGCGACCATGGTGTGGGTGAGGAAGTCGCGGTGCCACACGAGCAGACCGCTGAGACCGGCCTCGGGGTCCTTGTGCTGCTGGTAGGCCAGCCACAGGGCGTGCAGCCAGGCCACGACGTCGCTGTGCTCCTGCCACTGCAGGCACCACGGGGCGGCCGTGGTGACCTCGGCCCCGTAGACGGGCAGCAGGAAGTCGTCCACCCAGTCCGACAGGGCATCCAGTTCGTCCTCGTACTCCTCGCCCTCCAGCTCCAGGATCGGCCGAGGCTCCGGCGGCGCCGCCGGCGGTGGTCCGCCGAGTCCCGGCATGCCGAAGGCGGCAAAGGGCGACGCACCCGTGTGCGGTGCGGGGGCGGAGGCGAGGTGGTCGAGCTGCTGGGCCTGCTGGGCGGACTGCTCCATCAGTTTCCGGACGCTGGCCTCGATCCCTTCAAGGTGAGGATCGGGGATGCGAACCGGCTCCAGCTCGCCCTCATCGGGCGGGTTTACGGGTTCAGACATGACGGGGCAGGGCCTCCTTACGCCGTGGCTGTCGGGGGAATGCGGCACCAATGAGCCGGCACCGGCTGGTGAGCTGCGGTGGTGTCAGACGGTCAGGACGACGTCGTCCTGGGTCAGGGTCTGGCGGACGGTCTCGGACAGCCGGTCGGCCGCGATGCTGGCGTAGTGCTCGGTCTTCTCCACGCCGATGAAGTCGCGCCCTTCCAGCAGGGCAGCGACACCGGTGGAGCCGGAGCCGGCGCAGAAGTCGAGCACCGTGCCGCCTTCGGGGCTGATCTTGACCAGCTCGCGCATCACCTCGACCGGCTTCTGCGTGATGTGCTGCCGCTTCGAGCCCGACGGCTGGGAGGCGGAGTACAGGCCGGGCAGGTAGACCGGGTTGCGGGAGCCGTCGATCGGGCCCTTCGATGCCCAGACGATGAACTCGCAGTTCTGGGTGAAGCGGCCCTTTTGCGGCCTGGCCTGCGGCTTGTGCCAGACCAGTACCCCGCGCCACAGCCATCCGGCGGCCTGGATCGCGTCCGTGGTGATGGGCAGCTGGCGCCAGTCGGTGAACAGCAGGGCGGTCCCGCCGGTCTTCGTCAGCCGGTGGGCTTCGGTCATGATCTGGGTCAGCCAGAAGCCGTAGCTGCGCTGGTCCATGTTCTCGCCGGTGAAGTCCGGCAGGGTGTGCTTGGCGTCGGCGGAGGTGTACTTCTGCTTGGCCGAGCGGGACGTGCGCTCCTTGGCGGTCCTGCCGCCGGAGTTGTACGGCGGGTCGGTGATCACGGAGTCGACGCAGTCGTCCGGCAGCGTGGACAGCACGCGCAGGGCGTCGCCCTGATGGAGAGAAAAAGGCAAAGAGATACCCCGATTCGGGTATGAGGGATTCGAGGGGACACCCCTCGCGCAAGGGAATCCGGGCGGGTTGGAAATCGGGTATGCAGGAGCCCGGGAAACCGCGAACCGGAGGGCGAGGGGAGTCCCAAAACTGTAGGGGCGAATTGGCCGCTCACCAAGAAGTGCCCTGCAGGGGAACGGATTCCAACCCTTCACGGCGACTTTTTGGTCAACCGCCGATCTGGGCCTACTGTTTTCGAACCGCCCGGCGCGCACCGCCGCTGGCACCTTCCCACCACACTCCGCGGAGGTACCCCCTGCCCCGGCATACCTCGCTACCCCGGCCCGCGGACTGAGCGGCAACTCGTCCGCAGGCCGGCGCCTCTCGATCGCCCACCCCGGCCGCCGCGCCCTTCCACTCGCCTCCACGCGTACGCGGCACGCCGGACACCCTCTCCGAAGGAGACCTTCGTGACGTCTCGTTACCCGCCCCTGCCCGCATCCTCCATGGTGCGAGGGGGCCGGGCAGGTTGAAGGCGTTCGCCGCCGGCATCGGCGTCGTCGTCCTCTCCCCCTTCCTCCTCGGCGGCGCGGCCATGATGATGGCCACGTCCAGCGAAGCCGCCGCACAGAGCAGCGCGTTCTTCCAGTGCCTGCCCGACCTGGACACCGACAGGGTCACCGAACAGGTCACCAAGATCCTCGACGGTGCGGACGCCTCCGACGTCGACGTCGAGGGCCTGGACCTGCCCGGTGAGCAGGTCCCGAACGCACAGACCATCGTCGCCACCGGGATCAGTCTCCACGTGCCCAAGCGCGGGCAAGTCGTCGCTCTCGCCACCGCCCTGCAGGAATCCCGGCTGCGCAACCTTGCCTACGGAGACCGCGACTCCCTGGGCCTGTTCCAGCAACGGCCCAGCCAGGGCTGGGGCACGGCCGAGCAGATCCGCGATCCCGTCTACGCGTCCGAGAGGTTCTACAAGGCGCTCCTGCAGCTGAGCGGCTGGCAGCAGATGACCGTGACTCAGGCCGCGCAGGCGGTGCAGAAGTCCGGCTACCCGGACGCCTACGCCCAGTGGGAGCCGCTGGCGACCGCGCTGCAGAAGGCCATCGCCACCACCTTCCCCGGCGCCAGCGCCGATGCCGGCCAGGAGACCGGCGCCGCCACCTCGCTGTCCGACTGCACCACGCAGGACGGCTCGCCCTTCGGGAAGATCCCGGAAGGCGCCGTCCCGAAGGGTTACAAGATCCCCAAGGACGCCGACCCGCGTGCCCGCAAGGCGATCGTCTGGGCGATGCATCAGCTCGGCACGATGTACCAGTGGGGTGGCACCTGCACCGCGCCGCACGGACCGGACCCGATGGGCCGCTGCGACTGCAGCTCGCTGATGCAGCAGGCGTACGCCAAGGTCGGCATCCAGCTCACCCGCACCACGTACACGCAGGTCAGCGAGAGCAAGGCCGTCTCCGTGAAGGCCATGAAGCCCGGTGACCTGATCTTCAGCCGCGGCACCGCCGTACGTCCCGAGCACGTCGGCATGTATCTGGGCGAGGGGCTCGTCATCGAAGCACCGCGCACAGGCAAGCCCGTGCGCATCACCCCGCTCAAGGACTGGGACGTCCTCGCCGTGCGCCGCGTCCTGTGACGCCCACCTCCGCCCGACCCGCCCCTTCCGCTTCCTACTTCGGCCCCCTGGCCCGTGTACGCAAGGAGCCTTGCCGCACCCATGACACCTCTCGCCGACCGGCTCTATCTCGCCTTCGACCCCGGGATCACTCCCAAGGGCGGTGGCCTGCCGGGGCTCTCTGTCCTGAAGAACGTCGTCTCCAGCATCAACATGTTCGGCATCATCGCCGTGGTCGGTGCCCTCGCCGTCAGCCTGGCGGTGTGGGCCTGGGGACACCACACCGGTGGCCACCAGGCCGAGGCGAACGGCAAGAAGGGCGCAATCGTGGCCGCGGGTGCCGCCCTCGGCCTCGGCGCCGCGAACGGCATCGTCGCCTTCTTCTCGGCCCTGGGGTCGCAGGTCCACTGATGAAGAAGCGATTCTCCCTGTCGAACTACGGCATCGGCTGGTCGGCAAACCGCCGCATCTTCGTGATCGCCGTGGTCTTGGTGTCGCTGCTCGCCCTGGCCGGTGTGACCGCCTACGTCACCGGCCGCAGCGGGCAGCATCACTCTTCGGCCGGCCCGACGCCGTCGGCACCGCCCGGCCCGGCATCGTCGGCCCCCTCCTCCAAGGAACCGGGAGCCGAGACGGGGTCGGTGCCCGCGCCGCCGCAGATCTCCGATCCCGTCGCCTTCGCCAAGGCCGCAGCCGAGATGCTCTGGTCGTACGACACCCGCGACACCAGCCGCGAGCAGCAGCTTGCCGGCATGGAAGCGTGGATGACGACGGAGAGCGAGTACAGCGACTGGTCCTCGATCTCCGCGCAGATGCCCGACCCGACCCTGTGGTCGCGCATGGCCGACCAGAGGCAGCACGCCACCGCCACCGTCGCCGAGGCCCACTATCCGGCCGCCTTCAAGCAGGCCCTGGCCGAGGCCCCTTCCGCGATCACCGAGGCGTACATCTACGCCGTGACCGTCACCGGCAAGCAGACCATCGCCTGGGCCAAGGGCGGCGGCGGGGCGGAGGACCGCTCCATCACCCTCGCCGTGCAGTGCCGGCCCTCGGCCGACTGCTCGCTCGTCGCCATCGCCCCGAACGTCGCGCCCTGACCGAAAGGAGTCCCCATGGGGTTCTGCGATCTCCCCCTCGCAGGCACGGTCTGCGCGGTCGGCGAAGCCGTGGATTTCGCCTCCGACCCGGGTAAGGCGATCGGTGACTGGATGGCTCGGAGCGCCGGCGAACTCGCCGCCGCCTCGGCCGACCTCGCGGCCAGGGCGGTCGACTCCACCACTCGCGTCGACCTCAACGCGGGCTGGTTCCGCGACAACTACGAGACGATCCTCCCGATCGCCCTGGTCGTTCTGGTGGCCACGTTCTGTGCTCAACTCGTCCGCGCCGCGATCAGACGCGACGGCCAGGCCCTGATGCAGGCATTCACCGGCACGGCCTCCGGCGTGCTCTTCGCGTTCGCCGCCATCGCCCTGACCACCGTCGCGGTCGAAGTGGTCGACGCCCTGTCCGCCGGCCTGCTCAAAGCAGCGAACCTGGACATCGAGTCCGCCGTCCGCCGCATCGTCAAGGTCGGGCAGCTCGGCGCCGTCAGCAGCCTGGGCTGGCTCGTGATGGTGTTCGCCGCGCTCGGAGCCGCCATCGGAGCGCTCCTCTACTGGTGCGTGATGATGGTCCGCAAGGTCGGCATCCTGGTCATGGTCACGCTGGCCGCATTCGCCGGGGCCGGCGGCGGCTGGGAAGTCGCACGCCGGTGGCGCAAGGGCTGGATCGAGGCCACCGCCACCCTCGTCGTCTCCAAGCTGCTGATGACGATCATCTTCGTCCTCGGCGTCGCAGCCATGGGCAGGACCGAGGCCGAGGACGGCCTGGCCGCGCTGGCCGATGTCCTCGCGGGCATCGTGATCATGATCCTGGTGCTGCTCTGCCCCTACGCGACCTTCAAGTTCGTGCACTGGGCGGCCGAAGGGTCCGACGGGGAAACGTTGCACCGCGCCGGCGGCGCCGGTGCGCAGCTCGCCAAGCAGCATGCCGAGCGCACCGGGAGAAAGGCGGCCGCGATGGCGGCCACCGCCGGAACCGGCGGTGCGGCAGCCGGCGCGGGCGCCGGGGCCGCTCCGCAGGGGCCGGACACCATCCCCGGAAGCGGCGGGTTTCCCGGCGACATCGCGCCTGGCCCGAGCGGCGGAGGCAGCAGCCAGGAGAGCGCGCAGTCCGGCGGCTCGGGCGTCTCGCCTGGCGGAGGCGCCGTCAAGTCCGGATTGGAGAAGGCCGTGCAGCCCGCGCCGACCAGCGTCACCGACGATGCGAGCGGCCGGGTCGGCGGCGGTCCCGCCGGTGGCGGCTCACGATCCGGTGCTGCGTCCGGTCGGGTCGGTGGGTGGAGTTCCACGCCGCCGTCCACCACGCCTCCGCCGCAGGACGCCCCACCGTCCTCCGGCTCGCAGGCGGCCGGTGCCGGCAGCGGCGCGGCATTCCCTCCGCCTCCCACGACCAGCCTCTGATCGCCCTGGCCATGCCCGGGGGCGGGACGGGCACCTCGCTCCCCGCACCCGGGCCCCGCCAGCGTCCCTTGGACCAGCCCCTTGTCTGATCTCTCCGTCGCCCCGGTCACGGTGAAGTTCCCGCACCGCTCCCGCCGCGGCATCCTCCTCGGCCTCTCCCTCCCCCAACTCGTCCTCGTCTCCTGCGCACTGGCGCTGCTGCTGGTGACAGTGGTCTCCACCGGCCTGCTCGGCGCCGTGGCGCTGGCCCCGCTGTGGGCGGCCGTCGCCGCGCTGGTCACGATCCGCCGCCACGGCCGGTCGCTGATCGACTGGGCGCCGATCGTCACCCGCTACGCGATCCGCCGCCGCGCCGGGCACACGCTCTGGCTCGCCCGGCCGGTCAGCCGGCCGCGGCGGGACGGCATCCTGCACCTGCCCGGCACCGCCGCGTCCCTGAAGGTCGTCACCCCCGGCGATTCGGCCAACGGCGCCGCGGCCGTCCACGACCCGCATCGGCAGACCCTCACCGCCGTCGCCCGCGTCACGTCCCGTGCGTTCGCCCTGCTCGACCCGGCCATGCAGAACGTGAATGTGAACGGCTGGGGCCGCGCGCTGGCCGGCATCGCCCGCACCGGACACGTCGCCACCGTGCAGGTCCTGGAACGCACCGTCCCCGACTCCGGCGACACCCTCTCCCGGCACTGGGCGCAGCACGGCCGGCCCGAGGCCCCGGTCGCCGGGCAGATCTACTCCGAGCTGGTCGCCTCCGCTGGACCGGCAGCCGCCCCGCACGAGACCTACCTCGCCATCTCTCTCGACCTGAAGGCCGCCAAGCGGCTCACCAGCCAGGCCGGAGGAGGGATGCCCGGCGCATTCACGGTCATGGAGCAGACCACCTCCTCCATCGCCCTGGCCGCCCGCGACGCCGGCCTCATGGTCACCGGTTGGCTGTCCGCCCGGGAGATCGCCGCCGTCATCCGCACCGCCTACGACCCCAAGGCCCTCGCCGCCCTGCAGCAGTGGTCCTACACCGGTCGGGCGGAGGCCGATCCGGCCGCCGCCGGCCCCGTCGTCCAGGTCGAGGAATACGACCGGCTCGCCACCGATACCGCGCGCCACGCCACGTACTGGGTGGAGAACTGGCCCCGCACAGAGTCGCATGCCGGTTTCCTGCACGGGCTCATGTTCACCGCAGGCGTCCGCCGCAGTCTCTCCCTCATCTACGCCCCGCAGGCGCTCGAGTCCGCGCTCCGCGATGTCCAGCGCCGCAAGGCCGCGATCATCGCCGACGCCAGCGAACGCGCCCGCCGCGGCCAGGTCGACAGCGAGGAAGACTCCGTCGAATACGCCGACGTCAAGACCCGCGAACGGCAGCTCATCGCCGGGCACGCCGACGTAGCCCTGACCGGCCTGGTCACCGTTACCGCCGAGACCGACGCCCTGCTCGACGCGGCCTGCGCACAGATCGAAACCGCCGCCGTCACCGCCTGCGTCGACCTGCGCCGCCTCAACTACCAGCAGCCCGAAGCCTTCACCCTCGGCGCACTCCCCCTCGCCCGCACCGCCCTGTGAACGACACCGTCCCCCGCCGGACCATCCGCCCACCCTGCCACCGGCTGGCGGCAGGAAGGACCGTCCTCTTTGACCATCACGACCTCTCCCGACGACACACATCCCTACCTCCGCGCCGCAAGCGCCGGAATCCGCCACCACCGAAAGGTCGCGCAGACCGAGCGCACGGCGGTCGACCGCGGGCACCTCGACGTGCTGCACGCCCACCTCATCGCCGTGCACCAGCTCGTCGACCAGCTCGCCGACACAGCCCGGTCCTCTCATCCGGCCGCAGGCCGGCGCCTCACCACCGCCCAAATCCGGCTCTGGCAGGCCACCGCAGAGATCCACTCCGCCTTCCACCTCCTGCCGGCAGCCCTCGCCCCGACCAGCGCCCAGGCCACCGAGTGCCGCCCCGAACGGCTCCCCGAGGGACCGCCGGTGCTGACCATCTGCCAGCGCCACCTGGCGGCCGGACACATCGTCCGCCGCAAGAACACACCCACCGACCTCAACCGCCCGCCGCACACCACCGCGTGCATCCGATGAGCACCATCCGCCAATCCGAGAGCCCCCGATGAGCCAATGGCCCGCACGCCGAGCCCGGCGCGCCTCAGCCTCTCCCCTGTTCACCCCGCACGGAACCGACCGGGCCAGCCGCAAGGCAGCCCGCCGCCAGCTCGCCGAAGCCGCTGTCAAGGCCCGATCCGAAGCCGCCGTCCATGCCACAGCCACGGCCCCCGCCGAGAACGAGAACCCGACTCCTCTTTACCCGCCCAGCGGACGCCCCGGCCCCGCCTCGGCCCGCGGGAACCGGCTCAAGATCCCCGCCCACCGCATGACGACCGCCATTGCCGCTGGGGCATATCCCTTCCTCGCCGAAGGCGGGCTCGGCGCCGAGGGCATCTACATCGGCCGCGACGTCCACGCGGAAGCGAGCTTCGTCTTCGACCCGTTCGCTCTGTACGGCAAGGTCGAGGGCTTCACCAACCCGAACGTCCTGCTGGCCGGGGTGATCGGGCAGGGCAAGAGCGCGCTGGCCAAGAGCTTCGCGCTCCGCTCCGTCGCCTTCGGCTACCGCGTCTACGTGCCCTGCGACCCCAAGGGCGAGTGGACGCCCGTGGCCGCCGCGCTCGGCGGCACGTCCGTCGCGCTCGGCCCCGGACTTCCCGGCAGGCTGAACCCGCTGGACGCCGCACCGCGCCCCGCCTCCGTCTCGGAGACCGACTGGGCAGGGGAGATCCGCAAGCGCCGGCTGCTCCTGCTCAGCTCCCTGGCCCGCACCGTCCTGGGCCGGGACCTGCTCCCGATGGAGCACACCGCCCTCGACGTCGCCCTCGACGCCGTCGTCACCCGGGCTGCCGACACAGGCCGGACACCGCTCCTCGGCGACGTCGCCGCCGCCCTCAACAGCCCCGACCAGCTCGACGAGGCCGCCGGCCTCATGTCCGGACGGCTCGGGGACGCCGCACGCGACCTCGCCCACGCCATGCGCCGACTCGTCCACGGCGACCTCGCAGGCATGTTCGACGCCCCCAGCACGGTCGCCTTCGATCCCAACAGCCCGATGCTCACCATCGACCTCGCGCGGCTGGGCGGATCCGGCGACGACACCGCCCTCGTCCTCGCCATGACCTGCGCCTCCGCCTGGATGGAATCCGCCCTCACCGACCCGCGCGGCGGCCGGCGCTGGATCGTCTACGACGAAGCCTGGCGCCTGATGCGCCACCCCGGACTCCTCCAGCGCATGCAGACCCAGTGGAAACTCTCCCGCGGCCTCGGCATCGCCAACCTGATGGTCATCCACCGGCTGTCCGACCTGCTCACCGCCGGCGACGCCGGATCCCAGGGCCGCGCCCTGGCCGAAGGACTCCTCGCCGACTGCTCCACCCGGATCATCTACCGCCAGGAGACCGACCAGCTCCACGCCGCAGCCACCCTCCTCGGCCTCACCTCCGTCGAAGCCGAAGCCATCGCCCACCTCAACCGCGGACGCGGCCTGTGGAAGGTCGCCGGCAGGAGCTTCATCGTCCAACACCTCCTCCACGCCCACGAGCTGGCCCTGTTCGACACGGACGCCCGCATGCACTGAAAAGTCCGTGAGTTCACGGATACCGATCCGCGGTCTCGGCCACTCATCTGCACCGCGCCGCTGACGGTTTCGCCCTAGCCGATCACTGCCCCGCTGCACCCAGGAGGACCCCTGCATCCACTCCACCTCGGCACCTTCGCCACAGCACTCGCAACGCACCTGCCCGGACAGTGGCACCGCAAGTACCTCGGTTTTCCCCCGCCCTCAGGCCAGCCACATGTGGCCGACCGGATCTGGGACTGCGGGCCGGCCCACTCGGCCCTGCTCGACTGGCCCGACACCCCTACGGCCTTCCTCGAAGGACCGGACGGCGAGCAACTCTGCGTGATGGAACGCCCCCGCTATCCCCACCAGTACCTGGTGGCCCCCGTGCAGTCCGACGGATTCCAAGCGCACCACTTCAGCGGGGTCGACGAGCCCAACGGGATCGCAGTCCCCGACGATCCGGTCCGCGCCGCAGCCGCCGTCAGCCGGCGGGTCCTGCCCCGGCTCCAGGACGCCCTGGCAGCCGTACAGCACAACGCAGCCGTACAGCCCGAGCCGCCCCACCTGCCCGAACCACCGCAGGTGGCGCGCGTCGTCACCCTGACCTGGTACGAGGACGGCGCCCTCGGCACGCCTTACAAGAGCGTCCCCGAGGACGCCCACACGGACTTGTACGGGCTCGGCTTTCAGTACCACCCCCACCAGGCCGCGTTCCTGCTTCCTGCCGCGTACGGCGAGGACGGCCGCGACCTGCGCCTGCGAGCGCTGGTTCACCAGCTCGCCCAGAAGGGCATCGGCGTGAACCTCCGACACACCCCAACACCCACCGCTGCAGTCCCGCGTCCAGCCGTCCCCATACCGACAAGCCCTTCGGTGACTGCCCACCGCCGATGACCCGACCGCTCGCCGCGCCCTTTCCCGTTCCCAGCCAAGAGGAGCCCCCATCCGCCCCGCCCGCCGCACGCTGCCCCTGGTCACCGCCGCTGTCTGCGTCGCTCTCGCCGCGACCGCCTGCTCCAGCGACACCGACGGCAACACCCCGGCTGCCGCAGGCCACACGAAGTCGCCCAGCGTCGCACCAAAGCCGGCCCCCGCGCTCACCCCGGCCGAGGCCCGAGACGCCATCGCCTCCTACTCGAGGACGAACAACCTCGCGTACATCAAGCGCGACCGCGCGCTCCTCGACACCGTCGAGGGCGGCCCCCGGTACGCGATGTCGCTGGCCAACCTCAAGGAAGACGACGCCCTGCCGAAGGCGGACCGAAAACCGTACCGGCCGTGGTCGTACGACCTTGCCGCAACCGACCTCTACATCCCGCGCCTGAAGCACGGGCAGCAGCGGTGGTTCGCCGCCGTCACCCGGGCCGGCAGCAACAAGCAGCACGCCCGCGTCCTGGTCCTGGCCGAGAACGCGAAGTCGAAGCGGTGGGAGATGGTCGCCACCGTCGACCTCGACGACCCCTCCCAACTCCCGAAGATCATGCTGGACAAGGACGGCTACGCCACCGCAGTCGACCCCGCCTCCAAGTCCCTGGCCGCTCCCGTCGACCTGCTGCGCTCGGCCGTGATCGACAATTTCGCCACCGGAGGCGACCTCACCGGGCGCAAGGTGCTTGCCCCCACCGAGGCCGCCAAGCGGCAGGTCAAGGTCCACAACGACACGATCCACAAGTTCGGCACCCGAGGCACCACCCAGTTCGCGTCCGCGGCCACGCAGTTCCCCGACAGCTACGCGTTGAAGACCTCCACGGGCGCGCTCGTCGTCTTCTCCCACAACCACACCCAGCACGACGCCGTCGCTGCGCCGGGTCTGATGATCGTGCCGGACAAGCAGGACCGCGCCTGGCTCGGCACCACGCCCCGCCCCGCCTTCACCTACACCTTCACCTGCTCGGACGTCGCCGCCATTCCGACCGCGCCCGAGCCGTCCAGGCTGCTGGGCTACGGATGCCGCCGCACGGACGCCGAGGCGAGCGGGCCCAGCACCGCCGTCTAGGAGACCGTATGCAACATCCCGACTTCGAGCTGTACGACAACGTCGGCCGCGACGGCGACCAGGTCGCCGCCGCCCGGTACGGCATCGCCACCCGCGACGACCTGCTGCGCTGGGCGAAGCGGGACGCCGAGCCCTTCCTGGCCGAACACCCGCTGCCGGACGAACCGCTACCGAGCCCCGACCTCGCTCCCTACCTCAACGCACTTGCCGCCGCCGAGACTCTTGCCGAGGTCAGCGCCGTCACTCAGCATCTGCTGGACGCCGCCGACCCCGTGCTGCGCGCGGTGAGCGACTACCTCGTGGCCGCCGCCCAGTGGCGCGGCCAGAACCGCGGAGCAGAGAAGGGCTCGCCGCCCAAGCTGCTGATGGAAGCGGCCAACCGCAGCCTGTCTGTGCTGGCCATCGCGGACGAAGCCGACCTGGCGATCCTGCGTGCCGAGTACGACCCCGCACCGGCACCGCCGAAGGCACCCGCCTCCGGCCGCCCCCAGGCACCGTCCGGTCTTCCCCCGAGCCCACCGCCCACCCCGCGCACCGGCCCCGCACCCGGCCGGTAGCCGCTTGACGCCACGGAAGGCCAACCTGTCGACCCGAGCGTTCATCGCCCGCCCCACCGAGACCGGATACGCGGGCATCTACGTCCACTTCGACGGCGTGCCCAGCCACCACCTGCCCCTCCTGCTCACCGCATACCAGCACCGCTTCCGGCGGGACATCGAGGCCATGTCCCGCCACCTCGTGGACGACGTCGCCGTCGGCTGGGATGAACTCGGCACCGACCTCCTCGACGGCGCCCCGCCCGAGATCATCACCGCGCTGACCGGCGGTGAACAGTGGCTCAGCAGCACCTTGGACCACCTGATCACCCCGGACGGCTCTCCACCGACCCGTATGACGGTCACCAGCGAGACCGCGGAGCAGCAGGACCTGCAGTGGGGCTACATCCTGCGGCCGCACGGCATCGAAGTGATCAGCGTGGCCCATGCCAACACCGGTCCGGTCGTCGCTTGGGACACCGATCCCCGCACTCGCTTCAGCGACCACCCCGGGCACTGGCCCGCCCCAGCCCCTGCGCCCGGTATCGCCTCCACCCGCGCCGCCCGGCCACCCCTGACCTTTCCCGCAGCGGCGCGTGGAAGCTCCCGCACCGCGCGACCGGCGACCCGCCGCTGACTCCGCCCTGTCCACTCCTGGCCCGGAGATCCCCCTGACCTCGTCCACCATGCCTTTGATCACGGTCGTCATCGCCACGCGCCTGCGAGAGGACCGGCTCGCCTACCTGGCCGCCATGCATGCCAGCCTCCAGCGCCAGTCCGTGGCGTGGGAGGCCGTGATTGCCCTCGACGGCGCTGACTCCGATCGCCTGCCGACACCCCTCTCGAACGACCCACGTATTCGCACCCTCACGCTGCTTCGACCCGTCGGCGCTGCATGCGCCCGCAACCTCGCCCTCAATGAGGTCCGCACCCCCTACGTGAACTGGGCCGACGACGATGACGAGTTCACCGACAGGACTATGGAGACCCGCTTGTCCACCCTGGAGACCACCGGGGTGGGATGGTGCGCCGGGTGGAGCGAAGACCTCCATCTCGATGACACCACCACGCTGTGGTGCTGTCCCACGCCGCCCGGCCGACACGAGGCCGGTGACGTGTGGACCTATTGGCACTCGCCAGGTGCGACCATCCCGATCGGGCCGACCACGATCCTCGCCCGCACCGAGCTGGTGCGCGCGGCCCCGATGGGCGGCCTCGTCCAGGGCGAGGACTACATCGCGGCCGTCGGCGTCACCAGCCTCGCCCCTGGGATCCTGCTGCCGCTGCCGGTCTACCGCTACCGCAAGCACCCCGGACAGATGACCATCCAGGCGGGATACAACCAGCTGGAGACCGCAGCCCGGGCACACACCTGGCAGTACGGACGCGCCCTGCGCTCCGCCTTCCACGGCCGGGTGCCAGCCCATGGCTGACGCGCAGATCATCCTCGCCTACGGCCGCGACACCGGGATCGTCGCCATCGGCCACGGCGAGAGGTACAAGGCCGCCCACCAGGCGCTCGCCGCATCCGGCTTCCGCCGTGGCGACGACTGGGTGTACCACCTGCCGAACGCGGACGAGAACGCCTCGCGCGCCACCGTGGCCGATCTGGTCCGCCATGCCACGGAGCACGGGGCGGAAGTGACGACCAGCAGCCGGCGGTTCATCGGCGACACCGCCCGGGAGATCGCCCGCCTGCTGCCCGGCCAGTGGGACGCACGCATCGAGCTCTACTCCCATCCCGTGTGGCAACAGGACCTGGTGCCATGGCTGTGGGACAGCGGCGAACTCGTCCGCGCCGTCCAGAACGAGCGGATCCCCTACGCCGCCACCCTCACCGACACAGCCGGGACGACCCTGCTGCTCGTTGAACGTCCCGGCCACCAACTCGGCTATCTGGTCGGTGCCTTCGCGCCCGAACCGTTCGAGGAGGGGTACGGCGACCCGCACGCCCCGTGCAGCATCGCCCTGCTACCGTTCGCCGGCCGCGCGGCCCGGGCCATCGCGGACCGGTTCCTGCCTGCCTACGAGCGCGCCGTCCACGCCCGCCGGATTGCAACCGTCGCCGAGGCCCTCGACCGTATCCGCGCCGAGCAGGACGCCTGGGCCGCCATCGTTGCCTCGGGCCGGTACAGCGCCGCGGCCCCGCTCGGCGCCGCGGCGCTCGACGAGGCGGCCGAGAGGTTCCTGAACCGGGTCTGGGCCGAGTTCCTCACCGTCATGCGGCATGCTCCCGCCCTCCTCGACCGGTGCCGCCCTGCGGCCACCAGCTGGCCCGAGGACGCCCGTGTGCTCGCAGAGCTGGCCGACGCCCTCACCGATGCCGACAGCCTGGACAGGGACGCGTCGCTCACGCGACCAGAGCGGGACGCCCAGCTCTGGGCGGCCCTGGGCACCTGGCTCACCCACAGCGAACCGTTCCTCCGCCAGGTTCGCGCGGCAACTCCCCCTCGGCAGCGCACGGTCCCGGCCATCGCCCCACCGCACCAAGCCCTCCCACACGGCCAACACACACCCCGCCGCTGACCCATCCCACTGCCCACCGTAAGGAAATCTCCTCTTTGGATCCCGGCACGCACTTCGTCTTCGGCACCCACAAAGATCACGGCTTCGTCGCCTCCGCCACCGCCTCGATGCCCGCCCACCTGGCCCACTGGTTCCTCGTGCGGGAGCAGTTCGAGCCCGTACCCGGCAAGCCGGGCCTGTACCAGCTCACCGACCCCGAGCGTGACGGACCGCGCCGCACCCGGCAGGCCGCCCAAGATCTGCACCGCCACGGCTACGTCGTGCACGTCGACGCTGACATCGCCCTTGCACCGGCCAACCCGCCACGCCCGCACCGGCCGAACGGACTTGCCGAACGCCACAGCCGCATCGCCCAGGCCGCCGCCAGCCAGTCATCGCAGCGCCGCGCGGCGCCGACCACCTCGCAGCCGCCCGCGCGTCCCATCCCGCCGAAGCCTACCTACGCGCCGACCGTTCACCCGACCGCTTCCGCCACCGGACGGTCCCGGTGAACCCCGACACCGAGCCGATCCGCATCACCCGTGGGCCAGGGGGCGAAGTCGAAGCCGAAGGCCGCTTCGACTCCTTCGCCGCGGACATCCTGCGCCACGCCGGATTCCTCTTCGAACCAGCCCTGTGCGGCCACTGGATCCGGCTCCCCTTCGACATGGGACGCGACTGGGAGAACCAGCACGCGACCTGGGCCGCAGAGATGCTCACCGCCGCCCGCTACCCCGTACATCTCGCCCCCGACCTGCGTCCAAGCGCCCCCAAGTCGTCGACGCCACGCGCACCGGCCATGACGGCGCAGGCTCCGCCTGGGCGACGGCCTCGCCGCTGACACCGACCACCAGGAGGACCCGATCCCGGACACCCCCACGCCGGACACCACGCAACTTGCCGCCCGAACAACTCGCCTTCCTCGCCGCGAGGTTCAGAAGGTTACCGAGGATCTCGGCGCGACCGTCGCCGTCCTCCCGCCCCACCGCACGCCACAGCCGCCGCGAACCCGCCCGCGTCCCGCCCTGGACACCACGCCCCCGGCTCCGCCGCACCGGGCCCCGGTGCCCGCACGCCGCCCGTCGCACCCCCGAACCTAGGAGATCTCTTCATGGCTGTCCGCACGCAGTGGACTATCACGCACGACTGCGGCCACGAGGTCGTCCACGACCTGTCCAACCGCCCCGCCGACAAGCGGGCCGGATTCGCCCGCTGGCTCGCGGCCAGGGACTGCACCGACTGCTGGAAGGCCGCCCGCGACGCCGACACCGAAGCCAAGGAGCAGTGGCTCGCCGCCAAGCGGGCCGAGGAGCAGCAGGCCGCCGCCGAGTGGGCCGAACGCTTCGACATGCCGCCGCTGGAAGGCCCCGAGAAGGCCCTCGGCTGGGGTGAACGCTCCCGCCACCAGTTGATGGTCGCCGCGCACACCGCGCTGGTCGTCGAGGGCCCCTGGGACGAGGCCGACTGGGCGGAGCTGGAGGAGAAGGCCCGCGCGATCACCAGGGCCGGATGGTGGATCGACCAGCGCGACGCGGAAGGATCTGACCTGCTCGAACTCCTCGATGCCGCCACCGAGTCGGACCGCGGAACCGAGAACCCCTACCGGTAGAGACGGCCCGGAACATAGCCGTGGATCGCCGGTTGGCCAAACCGGCGATCCACCGGACCATTGATCCTCCCGCCGCCGCCCGACCTGCGTGGATAGGACCTTCTGTGACCGAGCCCTGCCTGCCCCCGACCACTCCGGCCTTCGCGCCGACGCCTGACCCGCTCACCCCCACCCGGGACGTCACCCACGCCCACTTCGAGGCCGGCGACCAGGTCGTCGTCCTCAAAGGAGTCGCCAGCGGCGAGCTGTGGGGAGACGCCATGCGTGTCGTCGCCCCCTCCTGGCACACGCCGACCGACGAGGACGGGTGGCGGCTGCGCGACGCCACTGGAGGCGCCCAGACCTACATCACCGGCCACCCGCGCTACCTCGTGCACCTCTCACGCCGCTGCCCGGACTGCCTGATCTACCTGCGCGCCATGGAGGACCACCTCCTGCCGAAGTACGCAGGGCAGGACGCGTTGATCGACTGCGGCTGGTACACCACCACCGCCCTCGGCCAGCTCGTGCACATCGCCGACGCCCGGCGCGGCCAGTGAGCCTGCCCGTCCGCCGCCCCGGCGCGCGAGCGCTCCCTGATCACCGCACTCCGCCCTCGACCCCCGCCACCCAGGTCGCCAAGGCCATCGGAGCAACAGCGACGTGATCCCCCGGGTCAACGCCCGCACCCACACTTCCGCACGACCCGCTCAGCGAGGCCCTGGGACGCCCGGTCTCACCCCAGGAAGGGCTGACCGAGCACACCGTCGTCGCCCACTGGCCCGGCCTGGACTTCTACACCCTGGACGACGAGCAGGTGACCTGGACCTCCGCCCAGTGGGCCGAGCACCTCGAAGACCCTCTCTTGGAGCACCCATTCACCGCCAGTCCCAGCGGTGACCGGGAGGCGATCTCCCACCTCGATGCCCGGCTCTGCCCCGACGACCGCGACCTGTCCGGTGCGGAATGGGCCGAGACCGCCTACCGGCTCGCCCGCGCCGCCGGCATCGAGATCCCGGGTGATCCCATGGGCTGTCGCTGAATCGCCGTCCAGGCCACGCCCGGCCGCCTCGACCTGATCGCCAACCTGATCCGTCTCGACGGAACCTGGCAGCCCCAGCCCGCCGATCTCCTCCGCCGCGTCTCGGCCGAGGCCCGCCGCATCGAACAAGACCTCCGCCTCACCAGTCCTGGCCCCAACCTTCCTGGGCCGCAGGCCACCCAGCCAGTTCCGACAGCGTCGGTGCACCTCGTGTCTGTTCTGTCGCAGCTCGCCGACGAGCGGTCCGGCCCGCTGGCCACAGTGCGTGGGCTCGTCGAACACACAGCTCACCGACTCGCCCGGCAGGGAGGCCGCCGACCGCGACACCGCACACCGCCTGGTGTTGATCGCGTATCGCCTCCACCGGATCCAGCAGGATCTCGACTCCACGGCAGCTCGCCTGGACAGCCCGCCACGAACCACTGTTGCCACCGCCCCACCCGCAATACGAAACACCCCACGACGATCACCGTAGGAGATTCGCCCCTTTGCCTCTGGCCGACCGATTCCTGGCCGTCCGCCGCGACCCTCACTCCGATGAGGTCCTCGCCCGGGGCGGCGACCCCGAGGCCCACAGCATTCTTCAGCGCGCAGGGTTCATCCCCGTCGTCCGGCTCCACGAGACCTATCACCGCGCACCCACCGACCTCACGACGGATGAGGAGACCCGCCTCGCCATCGAAGCCGTAGCCCGGCTGCGAGCCGTCGGCTACCACGTCGACTACGACGAGAACTTCCAGACCGATCGGCGTCCGCCTCACTATCTGCCGCTGGGCGCCCAGGTCGCACAGCTCGCCGAGTGCATCCGCAAGGCCACCACCACCGACGAGGTGGCCGAGGTCCTCACCGAGCTGACCGCCTCCCACGACGGGATCCTCACCGCCCTTGCGGAGATCCTGCAGGCCACCGCGGACTTCCAGGACGGCATGGACGAAGCCGCCGACCCGCATGTCGCCCGTCGCTTGCGCTACCTCGCCGACGAGCGCCTGCACGTCATCCGCACCGACCTCATCCACACCCGGAACAACCTCGCCGACCGGCACACCCATCACCCCGGTCGCAGCACCTGCGCCGAAGAGGTCCCCGCCACCGAGCGCGAACGCTCCACCGTGTGCGCCTGCCCGCCCCCACCACATGCCGTACCGGCACCACCTCCGCCCGCCGCCGGACTTCGCCGCTGACACCATCCCATCTGATCAAGGAAGATATGCACGATCACGACTCCGAACGCCTTGCCTCGTTCGCCGACGTCCTCGCCGGTGAACTGCCCGATGTCTGGACCAGCAGCCACCACCCGGCCGAGGACAAGGACGACCTCGCCGATCTCACCGACCGCATCTGGGACATGGACCTCGTCGCCCAGTCCCTCGTCGAGCACCCGCTCCAGCAGGCGGCAGTCCTCACCCGCCAGGACGGTGCGCAGCTCGTCGTCCTCGACCGGCCCGGACGGAACGGGTTCCTCATCGCCGCCGTCGCCCCCAGCGACCTCCCCGCGGAGGCATTCCGGGGCCTGCGTGAACCGGACGGGATCGCCCTGGCGGACGACCCGTTCCACAGCGCCGAGCTGGTCACCGGCGACCTGCTGGCCCGCTTCGACACCGCTCTCGCCCAGGTCCGCTGCAACGCCGCAGGCATCCAGCCGTCCCAGCCGGACCTCGTCGTCCTGACCTGGCAGCCGGACGGCAGCCTCGCCGCCGCTCCTGTCAGCGAGAAGGCTGCCAAAGTCCTGACCGCCAACGGGTTCATCCGCGACGACAGCGGCATCTACCGCCTCAGCGGCGACGACACCACCGCCCAGGCTCGCGCCGTACGGGCGATCGGTCCGCAGCTCGACGCTCACGGCATCACGACCGCGCTCCAGCACCCCTCGGGCCGGATCCCGCCCACCGCCACCCCGCCGACATCCATTCCGGCCCCGCCCGCCACCAGGACCTCAGCCGGGAGGAGACGGTGACGCAGGACATCGGCGAGCGCACCGGTCCGCCGACCGACACCCGGCGCGAGACGCCCCAGCCCTGGCAGATCGGCCACCGCCACCACTGACCTTGCCCCTGGCTCGGGAGAACTATGCCCCACACCGCCCCCTACCCGGTCCGGCTGGCCGACGAGATCGCGCGCCAGCTCGGCCGGCTCATCGACCATCTGTCTCAACTCCCCGCGCACGAGGCCGTCCAGGTCATCGCACGAGTCCTCGAACCGCAGGACGGTGTCCTCGGCCGCGTCACCCACCTGGTGGCCACCGGCTCCCACTTCGCCAAGGACCAGGCCGAACGCGGCATCCTGCCGGCCGAGGTGTGGCTCGCCCTCGGCCGGGCCGCGAACGAACTGCACGACATCGCGCTCGACCTCGACGAGCACACCGACGCACTCACCGAACTGACCACCCGCCCCGCAACCACTCCCGCACCGCCCCCGAACGCCGCACCGCTCGTCGTCCGGCGGCGCCGGTGAAGAAGAAGCAGTGGCAGGGCTGGGGCCCCGGCGAGCAGGCCGAGCAGCACTACCTGGTCGAGCCCCGTGCCCTCGCAGGCGGCGGAGACATCCGCCACGTCTCCGAGTTCCTGCGCGCCTGCGGGTGGCGGGACCGGTCAAAGCCCGGCGGGCCCCTGCTCATGGACAGCCCCGACCGCAGCATCCGCATCGCATACGACCCCTTCGTCCACCCCGGCGGATGGACCATCCACGGCAAGGCCACCGCCCACCAGGAGGAATGGACAGCGATCCTGGGCCGGCAGGCACCGGTCGAAATCGTCGCCGGGCTCACCGACGCACTCACCCGCCCCCGCTCCGCGCACGCCCCCAACGTGTGGTCCCCGCTCCAGGAACAGCGCTGGCACACCCCACCCGGCGCCGGGCACGTCACCGCGGTGAGCCCCGACGGATTGGCCTGGATGCAGTTCCACCAGGACCCCGGCGGCCACGCCATGTGGTGGTCCGGAGCCCAGGATCAGCAAGGCAACGGCTGGACAGCCCAGTTCACCGCCACCACCCCGATGCACCTCGTGCAGAGCTACGCCGCCGCCCTCGCCAGCCCCGAGCCCGTCATGCGCCCCCGCGGACGTGTCCCCCACAGCGCCCGGATCCGCACCACCTCCGTCTCGGTCCTCCCCTCGCAGCTCAGCGCCTGGCAGCAGGCCCGCGTCACCGCCGCCCGCGCCGCCACCTGGGCCCGCAACTCATGGAAGACCAACCGGCCCCGCACCACCGCGCGCCCCCACGCCCAGCGCGGCGTCCGCGCCCACCGCTGATCCCTCCGCCCCCTTCACCTCCAAGGAGTCCCGTGCCCGCACCCACCCTTGGCGACATCCACGTCGCCACCGAGACCCTGGCCCGGCTCACCGAGTACCTGCGCGAGAATCCCGAGCCCGCCGAGGCGCTCGGCCTCATCGAGCCGCTGCTGGATGAATACACCGGTGTCCCCGTCCAGCTCGCCGACGTCCTGCGCGCCCTGGCCCGAGCCGTGCAGGAGCACCCCTCCACTCCCCGCACCGTCGGAACCGACCTTCTGATCCAGGAGTTGCGCACCGCCGCGTGGGAGCAGGCCGACCAGCACACCCTCCACTACGTCCTGGACGACCTGCGCGGCCTGTACCGGAAGGCGCCCGAGACCATGCCGGAGTGCGGCCTGTGCCCGTGAGCGAACGGCAGCTGGCCGCCTTCGCCGACACCCACGCCTGGCGCGTCCCGTTCGACACCAGTCCGCGCCACCTGGCCGGCCCCGGCGACGGCCGGCACGTCACCCACGGCCTGGCCGCGGCCGGATGGACCCTCGCGTCCGACCCGCTGAGCCCCGAGATCGTGCTGACGAGCCCGGACCACCGGCACAGCCTGCAGTTCGACCCGCAGTCCGCCACCGCCGCTCGGTGGCGGCTGCGGGCCGAGCCCACCGACACTGAGCCAGGCTGGTACGCCGAATTCGGCGAACTCGTCCCCGCCGAGGTCCTGGGCGCGGTCACCGATGCCCTCGTCACCCCCTCGGCCGCCGAGCCACCAGACCCCCTGGACGCGGCGGACGCCGCGGGCTGGCTCATCGATGCGCGCGGTGCGGCCAGCTCGCCGGACGCCGCGTGCCGCGTCGAACGGCGCCCCGAACGGAACGCCGCCGTGTCCTGGCACGTGGAGGCGCACGAGCCCGGACACGGTCCCCGTGGCCTCCGGCTGTGGCACGCCTGGTTCGATGCCCAGACGCCCACCCGCCTGGTGGACGCCTTCGTCACCGTACTCGCCGACCCGGCCCCGCTCCAGCGCGGCATGTTCGACCGCACCGCCCACGGCGCCGTGCAGGAGCCGAGCCCCCTGTCCCCGCAGCACGTGGTAGACGCGCACACCGAGCGCGTCCGCGCCCTTCGTGCCCGGGCCCGTGCCGTCCGGCGGCACCCCCAGCCCGAGACGGCCAAGGCCCCCGCTCCGCCGCCATCCCCGCCTGCCTCCCTGCGGCGCTGACCGCCGAACGGGACTCCGAACGTCACCGCTCTTCAAGGACCCGTCATTTCCGCCATCCCCGCCTCCCACCGCGCCGCGCTGAAGCGGCTCTCCGCCTTCCTGCGCGAGAGCGCCTACATCCTGGCCAACTGGGACTACTACTCCGAAGAGAACACCGACCTCGACGGCTGGCCGTTCGACGAGCACGCCTACGGCCTCCAACAGAGCCAGCGCGACCGCGAGACCGCCGAGGCGTTCGAGGCCATCCGCCCCACCGCGCGACAACTCCTCGCCACCGCGGAAGAACAACTCGCCCAGCTACCCGCCCGCGCGGTCCAAACCCGCTGGGCCTGGCAGCTCGGCACCCTGCGCGACGCGCTCGACCGCCTGGACGCCCTGCACCAGCAGTGGCAGCAGACTCGCGCCGACCTCCCCCTCACCGCCCGGCCCGGCGCGCCGGCGTACGACGACGCGCTCGCCGACCACGACGCCGAGGCGTGGAGCTACCTCGACGACTGGGCCACCCACGGCCACGCCGTCATCGACATCAACACCGCTGCCCGCGGCACCCCGTCGCCCCTGGCCCCGCCGCCGACAGCGAAGCCGGCGCCCGTGGCCGACCGGACCGCCCCGGTACGGAGGTAGTGGTGCCCTCGTCTCCCGAGACCGTCGAGATCGAGTACGTCACGCCACGCCACCTGGCCGGCGGCGGTGACCCCGCCTGGATCACCGTGCCCCTGCACCGCGCCTGCGGCTGGAGCCACGGCGACGACCCCTTGATGCCGCGCGTCATCCTCACCAGCCCCGACCAGAAGGCCCAGCTCCGGCTGGATCCCGTCCCCGACGGACAGTGGTGGATCCTCCACCACGCTCCCGGCCGCGGCCGGCCCGCCTGGTACGCGAGCTTCGGTGCCCACACCCCGGTCGAGATCATCGCCGGTTTCGTCGACGCCCTCACCGACCCGCGCCCCACGCACGACGAGGAGGCTGATCCGTACGGCCCGCTCCGGCAAGCCGACTGGGAGCCCGCCTGGGCTCAGAACGGCCTCGTCTCACCCGACGCGACGGCCTACTTCCAACGCCCCGTCGGCGAGGAGACCGGCCCCTGGGCCGCCACGGCCACGCTCGGTGAATCCCGCCCGGTCTGGCAGGCCCGCTTCGACGAACACACGCCCCCGCATCTGATCGCCGCGTTCACCGCCACCCTCGCCGCCCCGACCCCGGCCATCCGCACCGCCCCGGGACGCCTGCCGACCCTCGACCCGAACCGCATCACACGGACCGAGGCGAAAGTGCCCGTCGACCTGATCGCCTTCGCCCTGGAGAACCGCATCCGCACACTCGCCGCCCGCCACGGCATACCGCCGGCGGCCTCGAGCGCCCCGCGACGCCCGCCTGCCCACCCGGGCCGCACCCGCTGACCTACGCCGCCCGCCCTCCGCCCGGAGGCACATCGCCCTTGCCCCCTTCCATCAACAAGTCCTCCGACGGCTACGACATCGCCTTCCGTCTCCTCCTGGGCGTGGCCGCCGTCGTCGTCCCCCTGTCCCACCTCGCGTGGCTGTCCGGCAACATCACCTCCTGGCTGACCGGCCGGCCCTGGGCCGCATATGCGCCCACCACTGCGCTGCTCCACCCCGACCAGCTCTGGCCCCACACCGGCGAAACGTCCCTGCTCATTGGGGCCCGCATCGTCCCCGTCGCCGCGCTGCTTGCGCTCGCCGCCGCGGCCGGCGTCCTGTGGTCTCGGCACAAGACCAGGGGAGGACGGAAGAAGAAGATCGCCGGCATGGCCAAGCCCCGGGACATCGAGCCGTTGATGGCCAAGGCCATCACCGACAAGGCCCGCTCGCTGCGGCCGAGCCTGAAGACCGCCAAGCGCATCGATGCCCGTGACACCGGCATCCTCCTCGGCAACCTGCAGGGCACGAAGCACGAGGTCCGCATGGGGTACGAGGACGTCGCCGTCGCGATCATGGCCCCGCGCTCCGGCAAGACCACGTCGCTGGCGATCCCCTCAATCCTCCACGCACCCGGCCCGGTCCTCCTGACCTCGAACAAGGCGGCGGGCGACGCCTACACCGCGACCCTCGACGCCCGGGCCGCAGTGGGGCGGGTGTGGTCGATGGACCCGCAGCAGATCGCCCACGCCTCCCGCGAGATGTGGTGGAGCCCCCTCGCCGACGCCAAGACGCTGGACGGTGCCGGCCGCCTGGCCGGGCACTTCCTCGCCGCCTCGGTGGACGCCTCCCAGCAGGGCGACTTCTGGTCCAAGGCCGGATCCAACATCCTGTCCCAGCTCTTCCTCGCCGCCGCGCTCGATGACCGGCCCATCACCGACGTCATGCAGTGGCTCGCGTTCCCCGCCGACCGCACCCCACTGGACATCCTCCGCGACCACGGCTTCACCGCCGTCGCCGCCCAGCTCAAGGGCACCGTCGAGGGCCCGCCGGAGACGAGGGACGGCATCTACGAGACCGCCCGCCAGTACGCCGCCGCCCTGCTGAACTCCGAGATCGCCGCCTGGGTCACCCCGCAGAAGGACGTCCCCGAGTTCCGCCCGTCGCAGTTCGTCGCCTCCACCGACACGCTCTACCTGCTGAGCAAGGACGGCGGAGGCGGAGCGAGCGCGCTGATCGCGGCGTGCGCGGACTCCGTGATGCGGGCCGCGACCGCCCAGGCCGAGCGCGCCGGCGGACGCCTCGACCCGCCGATGCTCGCGATCCTCGACGAGGCCGCCAACGTCTGCAAGATCTCCGACCTGCCGGACCTATATTCCCACCTCGGCAGCCGCGGGATCATCCCGATCACCATCCTGCAGTCCTACCGCCAGGGCCAGAAGGTCTGGGGCGACGCGGGCATGGACGCCATGTGGTCCGCCTCCACCGTGAAGGTCATCGGCTCCGGCATCGACGACCCGGACTTCGCCGACAAGCTGTCCCGGCTGATCGGCGACCACGACGTCGAGACCACCTCCACCTCCCACTCCGAGTCCGGCAAGTCCACCTCGGTGTCGATGCGGCAGGAGCGGATCCTGCCCGCCGACGCCATCCGCGCCCTGCCCAAGGGCACCGCCCTGTGCTTCGCCACCGGCATGCGCGCCGCCATGCTCGACCTGCGCCCCTGGTACCTGGAGCCCGGCGCCGACGAACTGTCCGCGGCTTCCACTCTCGCGTCGAAGGCCATCACCGCCCGCGCCGTCGCCAAACACGCACCCCAGCAGGGCGACTGCGGCACGGCCGTCTAACCGGGCTGCACCACACACCCGGATCACGCTCGCCGTCTTCTGATCGTCCGGAGCACCATGGCGCTCACCGACCACCACGACGTCTTCGTCGGCTCGACCGGCGACGGATGGACCTTTGTCGTCCTCAACCGCCCTATCCGCAACGCCGCCCGCATCCTGACCGGCGCGGGATTCACCGCCCGCGAGCATCAGGGCCGCACCCTTTACCTCCTGCCTCCCGATGCCGCCGAGGACGCGCACGAGCGCGCCGGTGTCGCGGCCTACGGGCTCATGGCCTACACCCTGGACCTCGCCGACCTTGCCTGGACCACCCGCCAATACGGCGCAAGCCCGGCTGCCCTGCCCGATGTGGCCATCCGCTTCACCGACCACGCGGTCACCGCGACCGCGGCCACGGACCAGGCCGGCGCCGTCCTCGTCCAGCACGGCTTCGCACCAGCGGGGGCGAAGCAGCAGTACACGCTGCCACCCGGGCTCGGTGAACGCGACGCGCTCAGCGCCGTTGTCCGCGCCGAGGCCCACCTCTACACCGACGGCATCAGCGTGCGCATCGACCTCGGCATCGCGACCGTGCGGGACATCCCACCGGCACCGACTCGCCCCGCAGCCGCCCCCGCACCGCCGCCCACCGCACCGGTCCAGCGGCGCAGCCCCTGACCGCCGTCCCCTCCCCCGCACCCGGAGCAGCACCATTCGCACCATCGACCTGCAAGCAGAGATCACCCAACTGCGGCAACTCGGCAGCGCCTTCGCGGACTTGCACAGCGAGATCCGTTCACTCACTCCGGCATCCGGCACCGACGCCCGCCAGCAGCTCACGTCGAAGATCGTGGCCACGCACGAGCTGGTCCGCCGTGCCATGGAACGCCTCGCCGCCCTCGACGGCAGCCAGTACACCGCCGTACCCGGCAGCCGTCCGGCCCTGGAGGCACTCGCCTCCGTCGTCTCCGCCGCCAGCATCGCCGCGTCCGACCTGGCCTGCGCGCTGGAGGCCAACCCGCTGGAGGGCGCCCCGTTCCCCGGCCCGCCGGCCGATGAAGCAGCCGTGCGCAAGGCACGGCACGCGGAGGCGGTCCCCGTCATGGCGGAGCACCTCGCGGACGCCGCCCACCAGCTCGGCCTGGCCCACACCGGCTGCTCCTACCTCGCCACCGGCATCACCCGCGACCTGAAGCAGCACGCCGAACAGAAGCAGGCGACACCACCGCCGAAGCTCACAGATACCCAGTACGCCGTCCTCGCCCGGCTGTCCGCAGGGGGCGGCACCCTCTACGAGACCAGCCGGTACGGCGCTGCCAAGGCCGTCGATGCGGACCGGGCCACCGTGAACGTCGCCACCCTCAACGCCCTGATCAAGCGAGGACTCGTCGAGGTGGACGCCTCGACGTCCCTGTACCAAGGCCAGTGCCTTCACGTCACCGCCGAAGGCCGCCGTGCCCTCGCCCAGCACAGGCCCACCACGATCCCCGCTCGAGAGCGGCCGTGGCACTGCCTGCGGCGAAACAGGCCGCCGGACGCACACGATGACGGGCGTCGCCCCGACGGGCCGCCACCTGGCCGGTGGCGGGTTGGAAGGCCCGGCGGCGTGCTCAGCCGACTTGAGCCACCCGCTTGGCCGGCCCCGCGCCCACGACGCGACTACTGGCCCGCCGCAATAGCGAGCCCTGCTCCTCCGCGGACAGCGAAAGCGGCCGTGGCGCGCCGCTGACCGTTCACCGCTGTTTTCCCCGGCCCAGGCCATGCCCCTGCGCACCGCCGATGGCGGCGCGGCGCCTGCCACCCGTGTGGTGCACGCCGTGCCGCCGACCCCACTGTTTCTCCTCCCGAGGTCTCCTTTGTCTCCCTCCTGTTATGCCACCGAGGCATTGACGGCGTATGCCAAGGACGGCACCCGGCTGACCGCCTACCACGACACCCCGGCCCGCCCGCGGTCCGACGGCGCGACGATCGCGCTGGTGCACGGCGCGTCGGTCACCGCAGACCTATGGCGCGTCCACGTCCCGCATCTGACCGGCCGGGGCTTCAAAGTCCTGCGCTACGACCAGCGCGCGCACGGCCGCACCCCGCGCGGCCATGCCCCGCTGACCGTCGAGCAGCTCGCCGACGACCTGGACCAGCTCCTGCGCGCCCTCGCCCCCACCGGGCCGCTGGTGCTCGCCGGCCATTCCCTGGGCGCCCTCGTCCTCCAGGAGCTCGCCGCCCTGCGCCCCCAGCTCCTGCCCCGCATCCGGGGCATGGTGCTGCTGTCGGCCACCGCCCACGGGGCGAGCGTGCTGCCCGGCCGCACCCCGCGCGCCCTGCTGCTGGCCGCCGCACGCGGCCTGTTCGCCCTTGCCTGCACCCACGCGCCCCGGGCCGTGGACCGGGTGCGACGCCTGCTGCCCGACACCCACCGCTACACCCTCACGCCCCACCCCGCTATGGGGCCGGATGACGGACCGCCGCCATGCCGCCACGGCGTACGCCACACCCCCACCGCCGATCTCGCAGCGCTCTGGCAGTCCCTGCGCGGCTACCGGGCACGCCATCTGGCCGTACTGGAGCAGCTCGGCGGGCGGCTGCTGCTGATGGCCGGCGCGGACGACCAGCACATCCCCGCCGCCCACACCGCGCAGCTGGCCGAGCGCCTGACCGCCGCCCGGCTGGAGATCGTCCCCCGCGCCACGCACGCCCTGCCCGTCCGCCACCCCGCACTCATCAGCGCCCGCATCGCCCACCTCGCCGCCGGGCCCCACCCCCGCCCGCACCTCCCCAAGGACCTGTCATTTCCGAACTCCCCGCTTTCCGAGCACTTTCGCTAGGCGCCGGTATTCAGTCCAGCGCGATGCTCGCCCTGTCAGCAAAAGGCATCCTCCCGAGGTTCTCGTGAACAAAGCCACTGCCGTATACGCCCACCTCGACCGTCTCGAAAAGGAGATTGCCGCACCCGCCGGAATACCCGTGCTGCGCGTCTCCGCTGGCAACATCCGCGACGATGCACTCGACCCGAATCGCCGGTTCGCCTCCATGCCGCTCTACATCCTGAACCAGGACGGGAAGCAGGGCATGACTCGGCGCCAGTGCACGGGCGAGTACAAGATCAAGCCGATCAAGAAGAAGGTCCGCGAACTCCTCGGACACCCCTACCCGCAGCGCATCCCGAAGGGCGTCTTCGTCGAGCAGTGGATCGGTATCTCCACCGACGAGTTCCACCGCGCCAAGGACGCCGACGTCCGCTACATGCGCAACGTCCATCCCCTCATCGACCTGGGCTGGTCCCGCAGTGATTGCGTCCGCTACCTGACGTCACTGGGATTTGCGGACACTCCGAAATCATCCTGCCTCGGCTGTCCTTTTCACGGCAACGCGCAGTGGAGGAAAATCCGGGACACCAGCCCGGATGAGTGGCAGGACGTCGTCGAATTCGACGCCGCGATCCGCAAGGGCAACGCCCGCGCCAACGCCGCCGGAAACCAGCTACTGGGGCAGGCGTTCCTCCACCGCTCCCGCGTGCCCCTCAGTGAGGCGCCCATCGACCACGTCACCGCCGCCGAACGCGCCGCGCTCCACGGCGAGCCGACCGGTACGGAGGAGCTGGAGCACGGCGTGGTGGACGGCTGCTCGCCGTGGGCGTGCCGCGGGGACGCGGACGCGCTTTCGCAGGACGACTTCGGGCTGGCCTCTTGATCCTCGACCTCTTCGCGGGACCGGGCGGCTGGAGCCACGCCCTGACCATGCTCGGTGTGCGGGACGTCGGAGTGGAGTGGGACGAGTGGGCCTGCAAGACCCGCGCCGCCGCCGGGCAGTTGACCATCCGAACCGACGTGGCACTGTATCCGGTGTGGCCGTGGGTCGGCCGGACACAGGGACTGATCGCGAGTCCGCCGTGTCAGGCGTGGTCGATGGCCGGCAAGCGCCTCGGACTGGTGGACCAGCCACTCGTGCACGAAGCGGTCGCCGACCTGGCCGACGGCCAAGACACGCGTGACCGGCTCCTCGCCGCCTGCCAGGACGAACGCTCACTCCTCGCGGCCGAACCGATGCGCTACCTCCACGCCCTGAACCTCGCCGGGGAGCCGGAGTGGGTCGCCATGGAGGAAGTGCCGGACGTTCTGCCCCTATGGAAGCAGTACGCGGCCATCCTGCGGTCCTGGGGCTTCTCCGTATGGACCGGCATCCTCAACGCCGCCGACTACGGAGTGCCGCAGACACGACGGCGGGCGATCCTGCTCGCCTCCCGCGTCCGCACCGCCGAACCGCCCCCGCCGACACACGCCCGAGAGACAGAACCCGAGTCGCTGTTCGGGCCGGGCCGGGCCCGCTGGGTCAGCATGGCGGAGGCTTTGGGCTGGGGCGCGACCGACCGGCCCGTCCCAACCGTCTGCGCCGGCGGCGGACCAAATGGTGGTCCAGAGCCGTTCCCGTCCGGTTCCCGCAAGACGCTGTCAAACGCACGCGACCGCGGTACCTGGACTCCCCAGTCGGACGGGGTCGTCCTGCAGTCCCGCCGCGAAGGCGCCAGGTGGGCCACCCGTCATGGCATCCGCGAGAACCGCGCGGTCACCGTCCCTGCACCGACGTTCACCGCTGAAGCGCACCGCTGGTCCTGGTCCTTGCTCAGCAACAACCAGGCCAACGCCACCGTCAGACCGGTCGAGGAACCGGCGGGGACGCTGTTCTTCGGCCACCGCGCGAACGAATGCACCTGGATCGCCGAGCCCGCCGCCGCACCGCCGCAGGACGCCGAGTCCCCGGCCGCGCCGGAGCCGATCCGGATCACCGCCCGGGAGGCTGGCCTGTTGCAGACCTTCCCCGCCGACTACCCCTGGCAGGGGAACAAAGGACAGCAGTTCTCGCAGATCGGCAACGCCGTCCCCCCGTTGCTCGCCGCCCACCTCCTCGCCCCGCACCTGCACACCCCCCTCAACCCCGACGACTTCACCCTGACCGCCTGATGCCCCGCACCCGCGACCCCGACGAGGACAACCTCGATACGACCCCGCCGCCGCAGCCGGTGTTCTACGCCGAGCAGGCCCTCCTCGGCGCGCTCCTCCTGGAACCGTGGCGATTGGACGACGTGGCCGGGATCGGCCCCGAGGCGTTCTCCAGCGCCGCGCACGCCGCCGTGTTCGCCGCGATCCGCTCCCTGCCGGCCCCCGACCCGGCCCAGCACGCCAGGAACACCAGGTGGCTTGAGGCGGTGCTCACCGCCGCCCGCGAGCAGGCCCGCGGCCTGACCGCCTCCCACCTCCACACCCTGATCCAGGTCTGCCCCTGGCCCCGGCACGCGCCCGCGTACGCGCGGATGATCGAGGCCGAGCACGCCCGTCGCCGCCTGCGCACCGCCGCCCAGCGCCTCGCCCAGACCGCGCAGGACGCTTCACTCCCGCACCCCGTGCCCACCGCCCTCGCCGCAGTCGACGCGCTCGCCGCCGTCGTGGACAACGTCGCCGCAAAGTTCCCCCCGCACTCCGACTCCCTGCCCCGCACGCCCGCACCACCACCGGCCCCCCTCCCCCACGACGAAGAGGCAGCCGACGAGGAGCGGCTGCTGCTCGCGACCGCGACCGCGCACCCCGGCGACGCCGAGCAGATGAGGTGGCTGAACGCCAAGGACTTCACCCACCCCCTGCACGCCGGGCTGTGGCAATGCCTGACCGCCCTGACCCGGCGTCGTGCCCCCGTCGATCCCGTGACCGTCCTGTGGGAGGCCCAGCAGCGCGGCCTTCTGAACACCGGAGCCGATCCGAGAGACCTCCTCAATCTCCTCGCCGGGACAGTCGGCTCCCCCCAGCACTGGGGCGAGCGCATCCTGCAGCGCTCCCTCCTCGCCACCGCCCACCACACCGGCCGGCACATCGAGGTGCTCACCGACGACCCGGCCACCACGCCGTCCCAGCTCGTCGTCGGCAGCCGCCGCGCCCTGGCCGACCTGTCCGCCCTACGCACCCGCTGGCACCACGCCAGCACGCCGACGCCGCCGGCCAGGCCCGCGCGTACCAAGGCTATGGCCGCGCCCCGAGCCGGCCCGCCGCAGACCACGGCCGCCCCCGCCAGTCGCATCTCCCGCTGACCCCGAACCCGCCGGTGGCCGGACCGTAGGGCCGGCCACCGGCAGAAGAGAGCACGCCTTCGTGACGACACCCTCCGTCGACGCCCACGTCCGCCTCGACACCCACCCCGTCCATCCCAGCGCCGTGACCGCCACCGTCACCGGCACCCGGCAGGACCTGGCCTGCGGCCTGCTGACCGCCCACGGCTTCGAAGCCCTCGACGACCGCACCCTCGTCCTGGCCCGCATCGACCGCGAGGAGCCCTACTGGGCCGAGAAAGCCGCCCAGGCCCTGACCGCCGAGGGAATCAGCACGGAGATCACCGCCCGGCTCCGCGAGGCCATCGACGAGGAATGGACCTGGGCCAACCACCCCATGCCCTGGTGCACCCGCGAGGAAATCCGGGAGGTCTCCAACCAGGCCCAGAAGATCTACGACGACATCCGCCACGGGCGGCTCCTCATCCACGCCCACGCCCAGGACGGCCGCACCACCGTCGCGGTCGGCACCTACCTCGACAGCGGCACGAGCGTCCACCTCCACGGAGAAAACCACCTGCGCCAGATCGCCGACACCTTCGACTCGCCCGCCCAGGCCCTGATGTCCTTCGAACGCGCCCACGAAGACACCATGCGCCCCGGCCCCGCGCCGATGACCGACACCGAGCGCGAGGCCGCCCAAGCCCGCACCTCACTCGGCACACCGCCCACCAAGCCCGCACCGCGAGCGCCACAACCGGAAATCGTGCCGGTCTACGCCGCCGACCCAGGCGACCACGACGCCATCCTCGACGAGTTCCTCGCCGCACACGACGACTGGGAGAAGTGGCGCACCTGGTCCGACGACACCACCCACGCGATCCACGAATCGCAGACCCTGCGCATCGAACGCGTCCACGAAGCCCACCTCCGCGAGACCGCCTGGACCGTAGCCGCCTACGAGACCCCCGTCTCCGACCGCATGTGGCACCTCACCCTCACCGGCGCCACGCCCGCCCCCGTGCTCCAGGCGCTGCTGAACAGCCTCGCCGAAGGAGACGCCTGGGAGACCGCCATCGGCAGCCCCATCACGGAGAAGACCGTCACCCAGGCCACCCGCGCCCTTACCGACGCCGGCTGGCAGCACACCGTGGACGGACGCTGGATCCGCTGGGAGACCACCCAGGGCGACGCAGGCGTCCAGTTCGACGCCTTCGCCGCCCAAAGCCCGCGCACCACCCTCGCCACCTGGACCCTGTGGGCCGGCCCCAGCATCGACCACCCCAGCTGGGCCATCCACGCCTCGCCGTACACGCCCGCCCCCACGATCGCCCGCCTGACCGAGGAACTCGCCCACGGCACCGGCACTCGCCAACCCCAACCCCGTGCACGGCAGCGGCGCTCCCAGCTCACCACCGCACCGCCCGCGGTCGCTCCAGCCGCCCCCAGCACGCAGCCGAGCCCACACCGCTGACCGGCGCTGACACCGCAGCAGCCTCAACTCGCGGACACGCACGTGACCCCGCGAACGGGGGATATCGCGGGGTCACGTGCGCAGCGTACCGCGCGCGAGCCCCGCAGGACTTGTGCTACACAAAGGCGTCACGGGGTACGAGCTCTGCTGACGAAACTGAACGGCAGTACGCCCCCTATAGAGCCGTTACTGTAGCTACTAAGGGCCGCCTCAACCCACTCTGACGGCTCTGTGTCCCAGGTGCGGCCCTAGGCAGTGTCTTCAAATGATCTTGAGTGGTGGATCATGGTCGGGTGATACGTCGCCATGAACTGTCCGATGCGGAATGGGAGTTCGTCCGGCCGTTGCTGCCCGTGTCGCCGCGTGGGCGCAAGCGGCTGGATGACCGCAGGGTCCTCAACGGGATCGTGTGGAAGTTCCGTACGGGCACGGCCTGGCGGGATGTGCCCGAGCGGTACGGGCCGTGGGCCACGCTGCACACCCGTTTTCGCCGGTGGGCGGCGGACGGCACGTTCGAGCGGATGCTGCGCGCCGCCCAGGCGAAGGCGGACGCCGCCGGCGACATCGACTGGTTGGTGTCGGTCGACTCCACGATCGTCCGAGCTCACCAGCATGCCGCCGGCGCCCGAAAAGGGGGCTCCGCAGCCCGGCCCTCGGACGCTCTCGAGGCGGCCTGACCAGCAAGATTCACCTGGCCTGCGACGGTGTGGGCCGCCCGCTCGCCTTCACCGTCACGGGCGGCAACACCAACGACTGCACCCAGTTCACCGCCGTGATGGAGGCGATCCGGGTGCCCCGCACCGGCCCGGGACGACCGCGGGTGCGGCCCTCGCATGTCCTGGGCGACAAGGGCTACAGCTCCAGAGCGATCCGCACCTGGCTGCGGCGGCGCGGGATCAGCCACACCATTCCCGAGCGAGCCGACCAGGTCCGCAACCGGCTGAACCGCGGCAGCCGAGGCGGACGACCCCCGGCCTTCGACCGCGACACCTACAAGCGGCGCAACGTGGTGGAACGGTGCTTCAACAAACTGAAGCAATGGCGCGGCATAGCCACCCGGTACGACAAGACCACCGAGTCCTACCAAGCAGCCGTCACCCTCGCAGCCCTGCTGATGTGGGCGTGACATTTGACGACAGGCCCTAGGACCTCCGGTCCACAAGGCGCTTGCGGTACAGCACAGAATTACAGCAACCGTGGCAGCCGCCATGGACCGTCCCGAACCGCTACCACCCTTGTGATCAGGCCAATTGACCTCAGCGACCTTCGTGCCCGTAGATCGCATCGAGGGGGTGGTGCGTGTCTACGGTAGGACCAGATCCGACTGCATGGCGACGAGCTGCGGAAGTGCGTGCAACCTCCTCGAAGTGCGCGTGCAAACGAAGCAGTACCTCGGCGTCGAGGGCGGCGTAAGTCACCTGGCTCTTGGTGAGAGGTCGCCGGGTCCAATCCCCGGCCTGCTCCCTCTTATCGAGTTCCATGCCGAGCTCACGCGCGCAGACTTCGCGAAGGCTGTGGCCCCTGGCAGCGCGGCGGAGCTGAATCGACACGTCGCGCGTATCCAGCACGGCATCCAAGGCGAAACCGTGCCGGCCGAGGACCTCACGCTCGAATGAGGCGTAGTGGATCAGCTTCGTCGTTTCGGCGCTCGAGAGCAGCTGGCCGAGAGGCTCCAGATCGGGAAGCTCTAGCGCGTCGATGAGGTAGGTCGCCTCGCGACCCGCCACCTGAATCAGGCAAAGCGTACGATTCGCGAGCGTGGTTTCGACATCAAGACCGACGACGGGTTCGGACACCAACGCGTCGACCGCTGCCTTAAGTTGCGGCAGCGTGCGTACCCAGATCAGCGGTCGATCATTCTCTCGACGCAGGAGGGGCAGCTCCGCTAGTGCCCCCTCAAGCTGGGCGACACGCTCTGCGTCACCACGCGTCAAAGTCCGAACGCCATCGGGCAAGCGAGGTCGACTGGCTTCGACTCCCGAAAGCCATCGCCAGGCACCGCCGACATCGAGCAAGTAGCCGGCGACCACCTCGCGCTCGACCCACGGCGGCATCAGCGGTTGGAACTTGCTGAGACGGTAGCTCGGGAGCGATTCGGCGACCTCTGCCCAGAGGCGGTCATTCTCCCAGAACTCGGGCTCCGCCAGCTTGGTGAGCGCGTCGCGGAAGCGGTGCCTGCCAATATCCTCACCCCGCACTTTGATCAAGAAGTTGTCAGGGATGACCTTCCAATCTCCCGCGACTGCTTCGAGCGCGTACCGAAGCGTCGCATTGATGCGTCCTCCCGCGAAGGTCCACCAGCGAATCTCCCCATCGTCGAACTCTATGCCTCCGCGCTGGGAGTTGATGGTCCCGCGCATGGAAGCGCGATGCTCGGCGAGTACCGCCCATGCCGCATCGTCGAGGTATGGATAGCGCTCATCGCTCAGGAGCACCGACAGAATGCGCTGGCAGACGTCAAAGTCGAGGAACTGCGGGAGGAAGCCTCCCCACGTGGGCTGCCGTCCACGTGGAGCCGATTCGACGACCACGCGGCGGTCGTCGTGCCGTACTCGAAGGACGGCCCATGCGCGTCCTCCGAGCAAGAAGCTACTGACTCCATCGACGAGTCGGTCGACGAAGGCTTGGTTCAAAGAGCCCAGGGGCTGGCCGCCGGCGGTTTGTACCGTGTAGGTCTGCGGGCTCGAGAAGACTGCGAAGAGCTCCATGAAGTTCTTGCGTCCGAAACGACGTTCCGTTTTAGGCCCGAGGACTAGCCGGCCCCCTACAAGCCGCAATGCGCCGTCTCCTACCATCCATTTCAACAGACGGTCGTATTCGGCCCGGTGAATGCCTTGGAAGTCTGGTACGCGCGCCAGGTGCTCCCAGGCGTCGTCGGCGGAGATCCCGTCACTCGCCAGCGCCATGGCGAGCAGCTGGTGGATGAGCACTGGCCAGCAACGGCGCTCTACCTCGACCGCTTCGACCCAGCCGGCCTTGGCCAGCTCGATCAGGGCGATGGCCTGCAGTACGCCCTCGGTCGTCTCACAGAAAAACGTGGTGTTGGCTGCTTGCCCCGTTCGCCGCCCCGTTCGCCCCATGCGCTGTAGGAACGAACTCACGGTGTCCGGCGCTTCCGCCTGCAGGACCCTATCGAGGTCGCCGACGTCGATGCCCAGCTCCAGTGTGGAGGTGCACACGATGCAGGCGTCACTGCCGTGGTGAAAACGCTCTTCAGCGAGTTGGCGCTCTTCCCGAGACACTGCGCTGTGGTGGACAAACACGGCGGTGCCGGCGCGCCTCATGTATTCAGCGACCGCCTCCGTCATTGAGCGGGACTGGCAGAAGAACAGGCTCTTCTGCCCCGTCGCGACGCGCGCCGCGTCGCGGGAGAGCTCTGCGAGATCCTGGCGATGGGCGACCAGGAGCTGCCGACGCCCTGGTTGCTTTGGAGGGTTGACCACGCGTCCCGGCCGATTCGATGTGCCCTGGACCCAAGTGAGAATTGCCTCTGGGTTGCCCACGGTCGCGGACAGTCCCACGCGTTGAACGTCATGCTTGGAGATGCGTGCCAGGCGTTCGAGCACGCTCATCAAGTGGGCGCCTCGGTCGGAACCGGCCAACGCGTGGACCTCATCGATGATCACGATTCGTAGATCGGCGAAGAGCTTGTTCTCATCCACTCGCGGCGACACCAACATCACTTCGAGCGATTCCGGCGTCGTCATCAAGAGCTCGGCTGGCTCTCTGAGAAACTGACGGCGGGGGTGGTCCGGCGTGTCGCCGTGCCACACGAAGCGCCGTAGGCCGACCATCTCGGTGTAGAGCCCGAGTCGGTCAGCCTGGTTGTTCAGCAGCGCCTTGATGGGCGCGATGTAGAGTGCGCCTACCCCTTCTGGCTCGTTATCGACCATTTGAGAAAGGGTCGGGAAAATCGACGCTTCGGTCTTGCCACCAGCGGTGGGTGCCAAGATGACCGCGTTGTCACCAGCAAGCAGTACCTCGCCCGCCTCTTCCTGCACCGGGCGCAGGCTCGACCAACCGAGCCGGGAAACGATCGCCTGTTGTAGGCGCGGTGCGAAGCGGGCGAAGACACTCACCACACATCCTCGGCCGGCACGAGCCCTTCCGCCTCGTCGTCCAGGTCAACGAGCGAGGCGCCGGAGAGGACATGCTGCTCCTCAGGACTGAGCTCCTTGGCCTGAAAACCATACTCGGACATGGGCTCGTATTCCGCATGTTCCTCGACCAGGTCGAGCTGGGTGATGAACTCGCGCAGGAACTGGCGCGGCACCACGCCGACGTCACCCTTGAAGCCCGCGGTCACCTCCGCCACCAGCCGCTCCACGAATGACGTGCTGATCTTCTGGTCGAGGCGGCCACGGTCCGACGTGGGGAACAGCTCGCGGAGACGAAGGGCGACCGACCGAAGCCGATCGGCGTCGAAGGGGGCAAGCTCGAGCTGGGCCTGTCGCAAGCTAGCGAAGCGGCCCTGCTTCAGGAACCTGATCCGGTCGTGGAGCGGCGCGAGGCCAGCAACGCCATGCCGCGTGTCGAAGAACTCCGGCGTACCTGTAAAGACCCACAACAAGCCCGGATAGGAGCCCGATGCGTCGGCGATCTGCCGAATCCCATTGAGCGACTTGTGCCGCGAGTCCGAACGCATGCGGAGGATGGTCTCGGCCTCGTCGATGACGACGATGAGCCCCGCGTACCCGGCAGCCTTCACGATCTCGAGCACGCCCCGCAGGTAGTCGAGAGCATCGCGGCTCCCAATGTCCCCCTTGATGCCTGCGGCCTTCTTGGCCGATGCGGCGACGTTGCCGCTGCCGCACAACCAGGAGATGAGAGCTCCTGCCTCTGCAACCTCTCCCTTCTGCTTCAGCTCGAAGATGGTCTGAATGACGCGAACGAAGTCCTGAGGCGCTTGACCGCCCGTCATGGCCGCGAGGTCCTCGTCGAGGCGCTTCTGCACCTTGGCATCGAAGGCGGGGTCCGAGTCGTCCTCTCCGGCCGCGACGAGGCTCTCTTCCACGCGGCCAATCCAACGGTCAAGGACGTCGCCCAGGGCTCCTCGTGGGCACGAAGCGGTCCCGAGTTCGGTCAGCACCTTGCGATACACATCGTCGAATCGGTGAAACTTAAGATCATTATCGGAGACCACGACGAAGCTGGTCGCGAACCCCCGAGCCTGCGCATCCAGCAGCGCGAGGCGCGCCATGAACGTCTTGCCGCAACCATAGCCGCCGCGGAGGAACTTGACGGTGCCCTCGCCACTCCTCGCCAGGTCGAGCTGTCGATGCAGCTCTCCGCGTTGCTTCTCGATGCCGACGGCGAACGCGTCGATTCCCCGCTCGGGCACCAGGCCTTTGCGCAGCGACTCAAAGACGTGCTCGACGTCCTTCTGGGTCAGGGTGCTCATCCGCTTCCCTCACGTACGTATCGCTTCACTCCGGCCACAACGTCGATGCGCACGCCGAAGGGGACCTTCTGAGCATATGCCTCGAACTGGAGGGCAAAGCGCCGCAGGCCACGCGGGCCGCCCAGCATCACGGCGGCCTCGTTCTCCGTAACCGTGCCATGCGCCGCCAGGTGCTCGAACACCTGCCGGACCCCCGACTCGGGGAGCTGCTCCAACCAGCTCGCATTGCCCGCCCCGATGCCCGCTGCTGGTGTGGATGGTGGTGACGCCAGCTCCCGCGTCGCCGTGACCGCGAAGCGAGCATCCGGTACGCACGGCACCACGTCCGCCACAGCGCTCGGATGGTAGATCTCGATGAGCGCACGCGCGTCGACGGCTCCGGAGAGCCGGAAGAAGAGCTCGAAGCGTTCACCAACGGTCGCGACGACCACGCCGCCCGCGATACGCGCCTTGCCGCGTGTCTGGCAAAGCTCGACCTGTACGCCCTCGGCGTCAGGGACCCGCAGCGCGAGCTCGATATCCTTTGGGCTTCCGAAGTCCAACGACCGCTGCGCGAGGACTTCGACCTTGGCTTCGATGCAGTGCATCCCCGCTACGCCCTCGCTGGCCTCGGCTTCTATGCCGTACTGCACGCTGCTCCCACCAGCCGCCGTGCGATGCACCACGGTCAGCACCGGAATGACGCGCTCCTGCAGGCTGTTGCCGCCATGAACAAAACTCATGGACCGCCGGCCGGTATCGAAGACCGCCGTGGTCTCCGGAAACATCAAGTGCCCGTTCACCCCCTCGTAGCCGAGGTCCGCCAGCGCGACCCTGACCTCTCCCGCGTGATCCGCCGCCACCGGAGAGAAGACATGCCTTCGTTGCGGATCGATGCGACGACCGTGGGCTTGGGCGGATGCGACACTGTCCTCCAGCAAGAGGAAGCCGTGGTCGCTGGTGAAGACGAACCGACGCACGCCCGCGTCTCGAAGCAGATGCCAAGCGGCACGCAGCTTCTGCATGACATGGTCGAACACGGCGGGGCCGACACCTTTCTCGCCGGCGTTATCGATCTCCTGGCTGTGTACGACGACCAGTCGTGCCTGCGCAACCGAGCGCTTGAGCGAGGTGCTGTCGCGGCTGACCACCTCTTCGAGGGTGAGCCATGGACACGTCCCACCGCCGACCCGATCGTGCATGGCCCGCCTGCGCGTTTCAGGGTCAGACACACGAAACTCACCCGTCTGAAAGCCCTGAACCCTTCCGGTGTCGCTCGCCATCGAAACGTGCAGACGACCGTTCTTCTCGACGGGCGCGAGCACGTTCATGCCCACCTCGGTCACGGTGGGGAGCTCGGCAAGCCGGGGTTTGAGCAGCACAGTGGTGGCGGGGGTGCCTTCCATCTGGCGGTAGAGCTCCTCGCCCATCTCAAACCGCAGGGCGTCGACGACGAAATATGCGGTCGTTCCGGCTTCCTGGGTCAGCGGCTTGACCACATCATCGAAGAGCATCCGCTGCTGTTGCGAAGCACCTGCAAGGAAGCCATGTGCCTGGCAGAGCGCGTTGAACTCGCGCGCCCAGGCATCGGCCCACACGCGCCAGGCGCGGCGCATCCCGTCGAGGCGCGTCCGCAGGGTCTCGAACTCGGGAAGCTGCGGGTAGAGCAAGGCCATCCGCCGTTGCTCCAACTGCCGATGCGCTTGATCGACGGCGGCGCCGCGCTCGACGTAGGCGCTCACGGCGGCTTCGAGGCCACCGCCGTCGCTCGTGCCGACCCCGATTCGCTCGCCCGCACGCGCAATCGTCTGACCCAGACGGGCCGCGTCGCGGACAAGCTGCCAGGCGGACTGCCTCGCGGGATCGTCTCGAAGCCAGAACGACGTGCTCGTCGGCTTGGCGTCCACCCGCATATCGGACCATTCGGCGGCGAGGTCATATGCCGCGCGATCGAGGGCAGCCAGCGCCGCCTTAAGAACCTTGTCCTCCTCGAACCGGAACGTGTCGACCTTACCGAGATCTTCGGCCCGGGCCGCGTCGACCTCATCGGCGAGCAATGCCTCGGTCTCGTCTGCCGTCCGCTGGTAGAAGCCTGGGTGACGCTCCCGGAGATGGGCCGCCACGGCGCGGCAGGTTTCGATGACCGGGCGCGGCAGGTCGGCGACGCGCGCCAGGTGTTTACTGACCGGCGCACGCTTCAGATCGTCCACGTACTCCACGCAGAGCGCCCAACTCGCGGCGACGAACGCCACATCCTCGGCGCGCGGCCGCGAAGGCGGAAGCGTGGTATCGCGCCAGGAACCAGGGAGGCCGACCCAGGCGCCGAAGCGTTCCCAGAGCGCGTCCTCGTCGTCAAGCTTGCCGATTCGTCCGGCGACGAACCCCCCCGTGAGCAGGTCGTCGAACACGGCCGTCGGTTTCATGGCCTGGAGTTGCGCCGCGATGCCCCCTTCGGCGTCATCCAGGAGTGCACTCAGCCAGGCCTCGGCCCCCGCGAGCGTCATGTCGGGCTGCGCCTTGAAGGAGGCGATCTGATCAGGGCGTACCCGTCCCGCGGCGGCCTCGGTGACGAGGGTGTCGAGCGCCTTCCGGTACCGCACACCGGCCGCGTAGAGCTCGAAGAGCGGCGTTTGCCGCACGGTCTCCTCGGTGAAGCCTGGCAGGTAGATGACTAGCGGTACCTTTTCCGTTCCGGCAGCCACCCCGTCGAGTGCCATCATCAGCGCCAGGTGACTCCCTCGGAACGCGCAGACCTCGTAAGGCAGCGCACCGGCGTCACACAACGCCTGGAGGCGGTCGACGAACCCTCCATAGTGCCCGGCTTGGTCGAGCCACACGACAACGCCTTGCCGGCGCACCCACGAGCGCAGGTCCGCCTCAAGGCTCGCGGACACAGGGCCGCCGAGCCCCACCGTCGATAGCTGGGGTGCTGCTGTCGTCGTCACGTGTCGTCCCCCTCGCTCTCCTCAGCGTCGTCGTAGGCGTCCTCGTTCTCAAAGAGGTCGGGCGGGACGAGAGTGGCAAGGAAGTCCTTGCGCGCGCGAACCTTCTCGGGGTACTGCGATTCGAACGCCGCGCGGGCCTCGGGCTCATCAGGGGCAAGGATGCGGAGCTCGGCGCCCTGCTTCTCGGCCAGGCGTAGCTCCATCTCCCAGAGAGCCTCGGCGTGGGCTGACCAAAGACCCGTCTCGAGGATGCGCATTTCGGGTACGAGCTTTCGGCTCTTGCCACGTCCCATGCGCCGTGCGGCCTCCTTCTCGATGGCGGCGAGGGCCTTGGCCGGGTGGTCGCGCAGGAAGGCGTCGCGGTGGGGGCGGTCGCCGCTGTCACCAAGGTCGCGTCCACCGAGTCGGTAGGGCGCCTCCTCGATCTTGAAGTCGGGGCCTACCTCGTCCTGGAGTCGCAGCTCCCAGCCCCAGGCGCGCTCGGGGTGATAGCGCCAGAAGCAGCCGTGGGCGACGGCAAGGCTCGGGTCCTGCTGGCACTTCCGGTCAACCCGAGTCGGCCAATAGCGCATCGCCAGGTGGGACCAGTCATAGTCCTTGCGGCCCTGCGCGGTGGCGAGTTCCTTCCACCACTTCTTGGGGTCCTTCCACTGCGGGTCGAGCAGCGGCCACAGCGCGGCGGAGTTGATCATCACGCCGTCGTCGAGGCTAGGCGCGTAACGGGCGTCCTGCTCGCGCGGCAGGCACTTGTTGTCGGTCGGCGGCGCGCCCCGGTCGGCGCACTGCTCGACGTCGGCCATGAAGGCTTGCAGTTCGTCCCTAGTTTTGAGCACCCGGTTGTATTGCCGCTCGGCAGTGCGGGAGGCCTTCTTGTCGGCGCTGTCGCGGGCGGAGCGCAGGTCGGAGAGCTCGCCGTCAAGGCGGGCGAGCGTCGGCACGAGGTGGTCGGCGAGCAGCACCCGCAGGGTTTGCTCATTCATTCGGTGGATGTTTACCCAGGCGACGAAGGTCTTGTCTGACGAGGAGAGCGGCCAGTGGATGGGCCGGTTCTCGTACATGCCCTTGTGGACGTCCTTGAAGAAGTCGAGGGCCAGCCAATCGCGCAGACCTCGCTTCGTGCCGATGGCCAGGCCGTACTCGCTCCAAGCGGCGTGCAAGGGCGCTGCGGCGGGGTGGCCGAGGCTGTCACGGCGGTCCTCGGCATCAAGGGTCCCGTCGAGGAAGAGGACGCCGTGCGGCAGGGTCTGGGAGACGTCAGCGGTGGTCGGGTCCAGCACCCCCTTTCCCTCGGGATCAAAGCGCCCGAGGGCCACGCCGAAGGCGAAGCTCAGGTGGTCGGCGGGGGTCTCGCGGTCGAGCTGTTCGATGTAATCGGGGAGCGGCTCGTCCTCAAGGCGGTCCACGGCGGTCTGAGCCCAATCCTGGGCATGGCGCCAGGGGGAGGGGCCGGGGTATTTGAACTCGACGGAGGGCTCGCGGTGGGATTCGTGGGTGGCGAATGCCGCCTCGACCTGCGCGAAGATGGCGCTAGCGTCATCCACGGGGAATAGGGGAAGCCGATTCACATCCCCAACAAGGAAATCCATTCCTGGGTTGAGTGACGAAAGTACGGATCGCGCGAGTGATGAGTTCAAAAGGCAGACGGTTGAAGCGAGATTTTGCTCACCCGGAAACACGGATGCACCCTTGTGTCCAAAGACCGAGCGGTGCCGATGGGCTCTTGCGGTGAACCCGCTACCGATGAGTGAAAATGCGACGCCTTTCTCGAAGTAGTGAACTTCGTTCTTGACTGTCCGAGAGTATGACCCGTACAGCTCCTCATTGAAGATCTTCACTTCCATGCCGAAGTGTGAGAAGCGCACTATATCCCTAGCGTCCTCAAGCCACGCCCGTCCTTCTGCTCCCTTGATGTATAGGGCCCAATTCGCGCGAGGGCAGGGGTCCAAGGCGCCCATCCCAAGATAGAGGTGAGACGGCAACACTTCCCACGCCAGACGAAGAAATCGGGTGTTGTTTTGTGTGGACAGCCCATTCCGCACTGGTGCAGCGTCAGCCAGCTTCGCAAGATTTGCGTATTGCCTTATGAAGTCGCTTTCCCACCAATAAACCAGCGGCCACTCTGGCACGACCTTCAGCGCGGCCGGGTCGAAGGTATGGAGGCCTTCGTGGCAGAGAGTGGCCGCACGTTTCCGTCGGGTTCGCGCTCGATCATAGGACGTATCTTCTGGCGGCGTGGGTTGCTGAGCCACACCGGACTCCGGTCGGTGCGTCGACCGATGAACCACACTCACGGTGACGCTCAACAGGTCGTTGGGAACCTCGTCGAAGGCACCCACTGCGAAGTCACCAAGCCCACGCACGTCGAAGTTGCTGAGGATGCGTTCCCGCAGCCCTGCATACTGCTTGATGAACAACCAATTCCGCATCGTGAGCATCGCCGACACGCCGCCGTCGCGCACTAGTTCCAGCCCGCGCAGCAGGAACGCCGCGTAGAGGTCTGCCTTGCCGAGCGGGTATGTCTTCTCGATGTACTTAGTGTCCGCCATCTTGCTCGTGCCCTGGTACGGCGGGTTCGCCACCACCAGGTCGTAGGCCCCCTGGCGCACAAGCCGCACGAAGCGCACACCCGCCGCGAGCTGCTCACCGCGCAGTCGCAGACCAAGGTCATCGCCGCCTGTGTGCTTCGCCAGAAAGCCCTCGAGCAGGCCGAGCAGGGTGGCCTTGGCCTCGTCGCGTCCGATGGCGACGCGCTCGGGCTGAGGTTTGAAGCCGGTGAACAGGTCACCCTGCTCGGCCACCGCCCGCCCCAGCACCGCCTCGTGCCGCTCCAAGGCCTCATCCACTGCCGTGTCCACTTTGAGCAGGCTGCCCAGATGGTCGGCGCCGCGTAGGGCGTGGACCAGCGCGTCGGTCAATTCGCCCGGAATGCCGGTTTCGCGCTCCACCTCACGGCGCAGCTCGATGAGCGCTGGGTCGTCGTCGGGCAGGCTCGCCAGGCGCAGGTTCGACGCCACCAGGTTCAGCCGCTCGGGCCGGGCGTCGGGTGCGACCTGCCGGGCCTTCAGCCACAGCGCGGCGGCCGCGATCTGCGCCGCCCGCGGGTCCAGGTCGATGCCGTGCAGGTTGTGGGACAAGATGCGTTCGACGATGGCCCGGTTGGACCAGCGCTCCTCACCTGCCTCACCCCGATGCCGGGCTTCCTCGCGGTAGAGCGCCACCAGCAGGTCGAGCGCCACGACCAGGAAGTGCCCCGAGCCGACCGCGGGGTCGAGTAGCTTCAGCTCGCGCACGGTCTCGGGCGCCTGTGCCACGGCGTCCTCGGGGATCGGCTGCGGCACGTAGTAGGCCCAGCGGCGTTCAGCGTCGGTGTGGAGCGGCATCAGGTCGGTGAGCGCGACCTCGCGCGACGCGCGCTTGGCCCGCCACTCGGCCCTCCGCTCTTCCAGGCGGTCGAGCGTGCCGTCGGCCTGAACCTCGGGCGTCCACCCGTGCTTCTGGCACATGGCCAGCCACATCGCCCCGAGGCTGTTCTGGAGCAGCCAGTCCACCATGTAGCGCTCGGTGAACATCTGGGTCTTGCTGGCGATCTCGTGCGGTTCGACTTTGCCGCCGCCGTTGAGCTTGTCGTCGAGCGCCTCGCGCTCGGGATCGTTCCAGTACTGGTAGACCCAGCCGAGCGTCATGTCGTCGGTCCAGCATGTCTCGAGCGCCTCGGTGTTGAGGGCGTCGATGACATGCCGCAGCGTCGCCGCCGGGATCGGAACGAGGTCGGCCACCCCTGCTGGCCCGTAGAGACCGGGCAGCTCGGTGGCGAGATCCTCGAAGGTCAGGCGCAGCAGAAAGGCGTAGCCCTCGGTCTCATCGCCACGCACGAGCTCCGGCGCGAGCTGCCGGAAGTCCCTGTAGGCGCGGCTTTCCCAGCCTCCGGTCACCACGGCGGGCGCGCGAAGCGGTTCGCCCGAGGGGCCCGGCGCCTCCATGAGCCGCAGCATCACTAGCCGGTTCAGCAGCGTGTAGGCGGCTTGCTTTTCGGCCTCGCGGCGGAAGTCATCCTCGGACCGGTTTCCCTTGGCCTTGGCGGTGCCCTGAGCTCGCAGCTGCTCGGCTACCCACGCCTCCAGGCGGCCTCGCCGGGCGCGCGCAGCCTCGTCCAGCCCTGCGTCGCGGGCGTGCACCGAGAGCCGGTAGGCCGTCTCGGTGGCGGCGTGGAGGTCCTCGAGCAAGCGAGCACGCAGGGACTGGATGGTTGACGAGAGCGCGCGCTTGGCGTCGGAAGTCATGGGCATGGTCGTCATCCTCCAGTCACAGCAGCCGCACGCGCGCGCCAGCGCGGACCTGCTCGAGCAGGCGTTCCTTGATCTCGTCGACGAGTGCCTGCACGTCGGTCTCCGTCGCCACCTCTCGATTGCGCAGTTGCAGGTCGACCCGCGCGATGAGCGGCTTCTCACCCTCGCTCAAGATCTCATCGAGGAGGTCGTTCGCCTGGTCCTCGGCACGCTGCAGCGCGAGCATGAACGGGTCCTTCAGGGAGACGAGCGGTGGTGCGATTGCCTCGGCGGTGGTGTCGGTCACCGCTAGCGCGAAGGGTCGGAGCACGCGGTGTGCTTGCTCGCCCGTGAGGGTGCTAAAGCCGTCCCGCGCCTTCACGCGGGCACGGGCCGTCTCCGCCTGCTGCTCTTGCCACTGGAGCAGCAGCTGCCTCTCGGCGAGGTAGCAATTGCGGATCTCAGCGAGGTCCTCATCGAGCGCACCGATGTCGCGCCAGGGCCGCTCGGCCTCGAGCTGGGCAGCGACGCGCGTCGCGGCTGCCTCGACCTTGGTGGGCTCGACGCCGAGGTCCTTAAGCTGAGTTGCCTGGTACGTGAGCACATCATGGGCGGCTGTGACGGCCCGAATGGCATCGACCGTCAGCTCCGCGTCGTAGAGCTGCAGGAGCTGGACGCCGTCTTGCAGCGTGTCGAGGTGCTTCTTGACCAGCTTTACGGTCGGCTTGGTCTGCCGGCAGGTGCGGATGCACTGCTCGAGCGCCTCGTCGAGCTTGCCGAACACAGCTGGCCCCTCAGGCGAGCCTGGGAGCTGGTTGAGCTGGCCCTGTACGCCGCGGAGCTTCTGCGCGAGTTGCGGGAAGTGCTGGGCGACCGCGTCGGCGATGGCGTGGTCTTCGCGATCCATGCGGTGGCTGAGGCGTTCTTCGAAGAATTTGCAGATGCGCGCCCGCGACTGGAAGCCGATGTCGTCTTCGCCGGCCGGGAAGATCGTTGTGCGTCGGAAGGCACGGTCCTTGTCGAAGAGGTCGCGCACTCCCGCATCGCGAATGGCGGTGATTTCATTGCCGCCATCGGGCTGCAGACGCACCTTGCCGGCGCGGAGCAGGCCCGCGATACAGGCCTTCACGACGTTCGGCGTGTAGCCGTAGGGTGGGCCGCCGAAGTGGGCGAGGAGTGTCGTCCCGCCGAGGCCCCCCTCGGCTTCGATGTATTCCTGGATGCGGCGTGCCACGACGCCGCTGCACGAGGGGACGTAGCGTCCGGAGTCAAGTTCGAGGATGCCGAGGTCGCCTGTGAGGAACTTGGGTGACGGGCCGGAGAGTTCGGCCTCGACGAGCTGAAGCAGTTCGGAGGGCTGGACCTGCGTGGCGGTGAAGTGCGGGAATAGCTCTGGCAGCACCCGGGTGGCCATTGCGTGGAGCGCTACGGCGAACGACGCGCCTTGCTCCTGTGGCGAGATGCTCCGACCTCGGAAGTACATCTTTCCGGCCATCCACGCCGCCGCGATGTCGTCCCGCGCGCGCTTCTCGAGGTCCTCGGCACGGTTCTCCTCCTGCTGGAGCAGGAGCTTGCGGGCGGGATTCAACGACTCGCGGCGCGGCTTGTACTTCTTGACCATGGCTCGCGAGCGGTAGAGCTCGCGCGCGCGGTGGTCCACGTTGTCGATGTCGCCGCACAGCCAGACGAGGCGGTCGTGAAGTGCGGTCTCGCCGCTCTTCTTCACCCAGGTGCTCTCAGTGCGCTCCTCGCGGGCCAGGAAGCGAAAGTCGACACGGGCGGCAGCGTCGTCGCGTGGGTCGACGAGGTTGGCGTCGTCCGCGCGGCGGCCGTCGGAGAACTGCCCTGCCCAAGGGAATGGCCGTCCTTGAAGTCGCGGGCGGTCCGGAGTAGCGAGGAGAAAGCGGAGCCCGTCCTGCACGATCTCGCTGATGGCTTCGCGTGCGACGCCGATGTCGCGGCGCTCACGCTCCCACTCTTCACCGGCTGAGGACTGGACCTTGTAACCGTGCTTTTCCGAGTACCCGAGGAGGTTCCTGCGGCGCAGCTCCTCGAGCGCCTCGGTTACGGCAGCCACATGGTTGCCGCGGTCGACTCGGTCGTAGAGGCACTGCGCCACGAGTTTCGCATCGGTGGCCTGGGTGTCCTGAATGAGCTCGAGCAGTGCCACAGCCTTGGCCGCGCGCACCAGGAGCCCGTCCGCATCATCGGTGCACTGGCTCAGCACGCGGGCCATCGACGCTTGCACGTCGGAGTCGAGCGCAGTGTGCTGAACCTCGTAGACCTGGTCCAGAGTCACGAGCGCGCCCACTGGCTGTTCGGCGAAATTCTGGTCGCGGAACAGCTCACCGAGAAGCTGGAGCAGGCCGCGGATGGCCTGGTCATCGCCCTGGGCACGGGCCGAGCGTGTGCGCAGGGCGCTGGTGATCTGCAGGATCAGGTCGATCTGCCCGGGCAGCATCGGGTAGACCTCGACGAACTCCTCGGGGGTCACCGACTCACAACCGTAGGCGTACAGCTTGAGGTCGGGCCGGTGGCTCTCGAAGAGCGCGCGCAGCTGTCCCTCGGCGTCGGGTCGCTTCTGGAGGAGTCGCTTGTGGACGACGTCCCGGATGTTCGTGGCCGCCAGATGGACGCGGAACTTGGAAGGGAAGCGGTCTTTCGCCCACACCAGGAAGGAGTCGTCCGCCTCCTCGTCGAGCTTCTGCTGCCCTAGCGCCAGCAGCCAGGCTTGGCCGCGGAGCGTGGAGCCGATGGCGGTCGCGAAGGCACGCAGCCGGTCCACACGGTCTTTGTTGGATAGAACGTATTGGGAGACCTCGTCGACAACGAGGAACAGCGTCGCGCTCGGGCGACGGAACTTGAGCATGTCGCGAATGGCCGCCACGGCCTCCTCGGGGGACTCGGAGCGCGCATGGGTGCCGCCGCGGCTGGTGAACCAGCTCATGGGGTCGGTGTACCGGTCGGGATACATCACGCTCATGACATGCGAGAAGTCCTCCTCGGCCAGCGCCTTGTCCTTCACGCTGGCCCATGGCGTGCCGAGTGTCTCCCGGGCCGTCTTCTCGAAGCGGGACCACTCGCCGTCACGCTCGAGGCCTAGCTCGAAGTCCGCCACGAGGGGCTCGGTGCTGCAGTAGCCGAGCCGTCGTTGGACCTGCCGAACGGTCGCGGCGTGGATGTGCTCGTTGTCGCGCGCGATGCCGCCAATGTCGAACACGACGGCCAGCGGATCGATCTTCTGGCGAAGAACACGCCATGCCTCGCGCAGCTCGGCAGACTTCGGCGACGTGTCTCGCTGAAGCCACGCCTCCGCGAGTGATCCTCCGTCCGGCAATGCGACGCCATCGAGGGAGAGCCCGAGCAGCTTGGCGAAGCTCGACTTACCGGAGCCGTAGAAGCCTGAGATCCAGGCGTTGGGGAGTTCGGGCCCACCTGCCTTGTCGAGCTCCGCAGCGATGTTCGTAAGTAGCCGGACGTACTGCTCATGGATGCCGCTCGGCACACGACGATGGTTCGGGTGATCCTCGGGCCAGCCGCCGGTGATGATGTACTCGGAAACCTCGGCGGCGAGCTTGTCCGCGCTCTGCTCGTGAAAATACACGACCGGCGGGATGTCCCGTGTGACGTCAGAGAGAAAGAGGTCGCGAATCAGCATGTCGTCCCTCATGGATAGATTCGAGGCCGGTAGTCGTTGTCCGGATTGAGAATGCCCATGAACGAGAGCCCTGCCGGTCCTCGTCGTTCGCCCGGATAGAGCAGGACCACCGGCACATTTCGCGTCCTGCCGTCGAGGTGACGAAGAAGAGCTGATGATCGAATGAATGGGTACAGCGCGCCCGCGCGTCCGATGAAGGCCACCGTCCGGTCAACGGTGTCCGGGTGCCTGTCGGCGTACTCGCAGATCAGGCGGCTGCAGTCCGCCGCGATCCCGTCGGGCCCTTCGATGAGTGGCCAGAGCTTCGACTTCAGATAGTTCAACCCGCGCTCCGGTTCGATGCCGGCCATGCGCTCTTCCATCTGCACGACGCGGTCGACCCACTCCAAGCCCTGCGCTCTGACACGGTCGAGAAGGAGCTTTTGAAGGCTGATCGAAATGACCATCCAACCGTTCGCGACGAGGTCTGCGGTCAAGCGCTGCACTTCGCCACGGAGCTTGAACTCATCGGGCGGCTCGTACTGCATTATGGCGAAGCGATAGTTGCGCATCGTGCTTATGTGCGGGCCGTCCTCGTGGATGAGATCTCGGCGCAGCGCGGCGAACGCCTCTTGCAGAGGAGTCTGTTGAAACAGGGGAAGGGTCATAGGGCAGCTCCAGCCAGGCGCCGCTCATCATTGCGGAGGTTGACGTCGGCCCACATCCGCAAGTCGTGATGCCTCCAGCCGAAGTCGATGAGGTCACCCTGCCGCCTGAAAGCGAGCCCAGGGAGCCCACGCAAGCGCTCCTCAAGGATGGCACCCTCCAGGCCGACCGAACTCGTGTACGGGTTGTCGAGGAGACTTCCCTCGAACTCCGTCTCTCGCAGCAAGTACATGAGGTACTCGAGTGCTTCGTCCGGCACACGCGGCATACCGATAGGGCGAGGGTCGCGGTTCGAGGTGACCAAAGCGGCCGAGTACGCCGCGGAGAGGAGCTTGCTGGCGAACTGGATTCGCATCGACATCATCCAGCGGCCGGGTCCTTGCTGTCCGACCCAGGCGACGACGAGATCGCGAGTCACCTCGGGCCGAGGCCCAGAGCGACGCGCCACCAGATAGGATCCCGTGAAGCGTCGATAGAGAGGGTCGGTGAGTTGCAGATGCCAGTGGCAGATGGCTCTGCGTGTTTCCGGTGACATATGTTGCCAGCTGTGGAGCACGGCGAGCGCCGATGGAAACGCACTGAATCGGGCACGCATGTTGGTGAGAAGCACCTCGACGCGCGCCAGACTCCGAGCGCCAAACCAGTACTCGTCGAAGGCCCGTTGGGCGTTCACGTCAGTGGTCTCGTCGGCGCGGGCCCAGAAGGCGCGCGAGTCATCGACCTCGAGGGCACACTTCGAGAGGCGTGTGTGCATTTCCGTCACCTCTCGTGGGCGGCCCGTCATGATGCTCTCCTGTAGTGGGGAAGCGGGTAGGTCTCGGTCGCTGGGGCGAGCCCCGCGACGAGCTTCCGCACCCGTTGATCCAAGGCGGTCGGAGGGCTCCCCTTGAGTCGCCGTCCGACCGGTGAAGCTGCCGCATCAGCCTCACCGTGGCCGATGACCCAGTCCCAGAAATGATCCCGGTGCCAGCCGTCACTGATAACTGCCAGGCCCGGTAGCGCCTCGTCCGGCGTGCGGCCCGAGCGCTTCAGATCCTGGAAGCGCTCCTCGATTCGCTCGTCCAGCTCGAAACCCAGGCTGAAGAGCGAGACGATTCGGTCAGGATCGTGGTCCTGGCGCCGGAACTCCGCGTCCATCCGTCGGGCAGCCTCTCTCGCGCCCTGAAGCACAGCCCAGCGCCAGGTGCCCGGCAGCAGCCGGCGGAACAGGTCCTCACCGCCGTACTCGGAAACGAGGTCGGAGCGCCACCAACCAAGCCCGCGCTCTTCTCCCGTCTCGCCCGCCCACGCCACCACGAGCTGCGAGGCGAGCGCCGTGTCGATGTCCGACATCGGAATCGGCGTTCGTTCGCTCCCGGCCGGTACGTTCTCGACATCGAACATGCTTATGGCTCGACCTTCTCGTTATCCAACGCCGCTGCTCCACCGGCCTCAAGCCGAGCGTCGCCCTGTGCGGGCTTGAATTTCCACAACCGGCCCACCCGATGCGCGGACAGGGAGGGGGCTGCTTACGGATCGACTCCAGTACCCGCTTCTCATGCCGGAACTCAGACTCGGTGACGGTCGTCCACCGGCCCTTTTCCATCGCTCCTCGCCATCTTCGCCACCCGCCCCGGTGCGATCACGCCGATGACCGCGGTACATCGTATCGTCGTCGAGGGTCTATCAGGAATCAGGGTCTGTCCCGTAATCGGTGGTAGCGCTGTGTAGTGATCGCTGGAGGAGGATGCGGTGGCGGAGCAGGCGGAACCCGGCTCGGCCGTGCATCTGCCTCATGATCCGCTTGGTTCGCGTGTTGACACCCTCGGCGCGGCCGTTGTGGTACGGGAGAGTGAGTCCGGCGTCGACGGCGGCGCGGTCGAGTTCGAGGCCGTTCGCGAAGGAGTGCAGGTGGGGCAGGTCGGCGGCGCAGACCGTGGTGATCCAGTCGGTGAACTTGGCGTCGTTGCCCTCTGCTGGGGTCAAGCCAACTCGCCGGTGAGGCGGGCGAGTTTACTCAGCTCGGGGCAGGCTTCGGTGAGTTCCCGCAGTAGTGCGGTGTCCTTGTCGCGCAAGCTCTCGGGGCGGGTGAGAAGGAAGCGGGCGAAGCGCTGCGGGGTGGTGACCGGCTTGTCGCTCTCGGCGCGGCCCTGGGTGATGTAGCGGTAGAGCAGGTTGAGGCTGCCCGTGTATCCCAGCTCCTTGATCTCCCGGAACAGTTGCTTGACGGGGACGGCCGGGTCGGCAGCGTGGCGGGCGCGCAGGTGGTCGCGGTAAGGGTCGACGAGCGTGGACTTGTATGGAGGCGGCGGGCGCATTCGAGCAGGCCGACGCCCTGGTCGAGCAGATGGTGGACCCGCTGCCGGCGCTCGCGGGTGGTCTGCTCACGTACGCCCCGGGGTCGGGCGGGGTTTACGGCGGTCGCCCGGCAGGCGGCGTGGGAGCGGACCTCGGCCAGGACCTTGCCGCACAGATTGCTCCACAGGTGCCATCTGTCGCTGACCTGCACCGCTTCGGGGAGGGCCTGGCGGATCGCTTCGCCGTAGGAGCCCGAGCCGTCCTGGCAGACGTACTCGGTCCCGGGGTGCTCGCGCAGCCACGCTGCCACGCTCTCGGCGGTGCGGTCGGGCAGGACGTCGGTCCGCTCGCCGGTCTCGGCATCGATCACCATGGTGGCATAGCGGTGCCGGCGCTTGAGGGCGAAGGCGTCGACGCCGAGCACGCGCGGGACGCGCAGCGGCGGTGCCGCCCAATCGTCGCCAGCAGGTCGGTGACCACCTGCCGGGAGGCGGCGGGCAGTGGCAGCTCATCCAGCCAGACGCGGCCCGGTGCGCTCAGCAGCTGGCCTCGCGGTCGCAGCCGTGGTGGGCCAGCACCACGTGGATCCGGTTACACAGCAGCGGCGGAGCCGCACCAGCTGGGCACGGTGACGCAGCACAGCCCGCTCTTCGCGGACCTACCGCGGGGCAATCCATGCCTCCGGCAGCAGGTCCCCGCGCAGCAGATGGGCCAGCGTCGCGGCATCGACCTTGTCGTTCTTCAGCCGGGCCGAGGCGATCGCCTTACACTGCAGGGAATGCGCCATGTGCACCTCGAAACCATGGTCCTGGAGCAGTTCAATCAGCCAGCCCCAGCCGAAGGCGGCCTCGAACGCCACCGGCGTTCCCGCCGGAAGGTCCCCGATCACCGCGAGCACCGGCTCCCGCCCATTGAGCACATTCCGGTTCACCGCGATCTTCCCGCCCTCATCCGTGACCGCGACCTGCGACCGGCAACGGTGCACAGCCGCGCGAACACTGACCCACGCTTGTCTTTCTATCCTCCGGTGGGTCTCCGCCACGGAACAAGATCAGCCTGACGTCCCAGTAGGTGTCCAAGAGCGAGGGCAATCTCGGTAGGGCCGTCAGTGAAGGCCCAGCCGCGCAGCGGGGTGCCTTGCGCTGCGAGCATCTCGGTCATCTTGAGATGCCAGTGGTGATGGACATATCGAATGAGAGCCTCGTACACGTCCCGCCGATCGGGGACGTTGCCCGATCGAGTGGCGAAAATAAGTGCACCCACGCAGTGTTCTCGGGCAGCCGAGGTTCCCGGCAGAAGATACTCGTCATGTCGGCCGTCACGTGCGGCGGCCAACGCCTTCTCCCGCGTACCGGCCAGGTGTCCGGCCATCGGCAGGATGAGAGCCATCCGCCGCGCTGCACCTCCGTCTGGCCTTGCGAATGCATGCCACTCCGGGCCTTCGGTCTCTGGATCTCGTACCAGCACGTCGCGCAGTGTCTGCATGTCTTTGGCATCGGGCTGGCGGGTGAGACCGCTGTGTAGGCGGAGAGCCTCGAAGATGCCGACACCGTCCTCGTGGGACTGCCTTATCAGGCGGAGCGAGGTGTGCCGCTGGTCTCGGAGGAGGTCGCCCAGCCGGTAGGCATCGTGATGGCGCGCAGTTACGTATAGGGAGACGTTTTCGTACGGCTGCTCAGCCTCCAGGATCCGGGCCTGGATGACGCGGTGCGCGAAGCGAACACGGTCGTGGGAGTTGCCGGAATCCTGTTGTTCGCTCCCGTTGTCGCGGCCGAGTAGCTCGGAGACATTGACGGTAAAGCAGCTGGGGTGCCGCTCCAGGGCGTCGGCCCGCAGTGCGCGCAGCCGCGTGACGTCCCACCCTCGTTCGCTCACGATGACGACGATGCCCACCCCCTCTTTCCCGTGAAGCAAGGTGGCGCACACCGCGAAGAGCAGCACGGCGGCAACGGCGACAGCCGCGAGCCACCACAGCTTTCCTCCCACCCCTGGCACTGCTTGTACAAGATTGGGTAGCAACCCCACTGCGAGACCGGCTGCTGCGGATGCCACGACCGTCAACAGCCCCTGCGCGGATGACAAGAACCGCAGCAACCAAGTCACTCTCTGAGACGCCACAAGCTCCCCGATTCCCTGTTACGCACTGGAGGAACGAGCCCCTGTGTACGCCTTTCACCCGGCCTGGAGGGTTGGAGAGACGTACGCCCAGATGCGCGCTACCAGTCCCATCCGAGCACGCTGACTCCACCTCAAATTTCGTCAGGCCGACAGTGGATTGTAAGCGGGCAGAGCTGCCCCCGGGCCGCAGAACGTGCTTCGATCGTTTCGTCGGCGCGGTGCACCAGCAGCAACAGTGGCTGGCTGTACCCACGCGAGGCGTTGCAAATTGACTGCTCATCCTGGCTGCTTGGGCCGCAGCGTGCAGGATGGGTATGCCAGTCACCGACATAGCCGAGCCAAGGATGGTCCAAGTCCGCGAGCGCTCGGTCCAGGGCGTCCTGTGCTCGGTGATGCGCCCGTGTCCAGGAGGACGTCGTCGCATCGGGGTCTGGCACCTCGATCGCGTACCGGACCACGAGGGCGTCGCCCTCCCACCAACCGAGCAACAAACCTCCGGTCTCGGTGCGCCCAGAAGCAGATGCGGCTGCTCGGATGACGTCAAGAGCGTTGGAGTAGAGGACCGCCTCCAGGTGATGACGTTTCATTTCCCCACCGTGTTTTGCGACTCGGATTCCGGAATCACCAGCCCAACGTGGGTAAACGGCTCCTCCGATTGGGGGCGGCCGACAAACGCGACGGAGTCAGGGAGCATGGAGGGCACCGCCAACTCGTCCAGCACCACCTGGCAAGCCAATCCGGCGGCACCTACAACAGCCGTTGGCGAGGTACGCGACACGGCACTCCCACAGCCCTGCTCTCGCAACTCGTTCGGTTCATCGCGAGCAGGCAGTGGAGGGAGATAGGTCTCTGCGCTCCGCGCCGGAAGTCGATCGACTCGTACGACATCTCCGTCACGCTGAGAGCACACAGTGACAACCGCCTTACCCGCGTCGGCGCCGGTGGTGTTCGCGGCGAACGCGAGCATGCTCGTAGCGCGTGCACTGCCGGTGGCGTCCACCACGATGCGGTGATCTTCGAGCAGCCGTACGGCCTGGTCAGTCGAGGAGATCGCCGTTGGCATGGCCTGCACTGCGTCCACCGCCGGGTCGATAGTCGAGAGGCAGTTTCGAACGGCGACAGACTTCCAGGCGCCGACCTGTTCAAGACCAGCAAGGTGTCTGACCACGTTTCCGGGACGCAGTCGTTCGTGATCAATAAGGGTGAGGCGCCGGGCTCCCGCGCGGAAGAGCAAGGCCGCCGTGAATGATCCGATGGCGCCGCATCCAACGATGGCGATAGGTACGTCTGCCAGGAGCGCCGCCGTTGTGCCGGCCCGCATCTGGCGTGTGTGACTGCTCGTGTCGGCGCTCTCGCACGCCTGGGCCTCGATCCCATTGGCGGTGTACTTCACCGTCAGGGCCAGGACGGACTGCTGGCTGCCGCGTTGGTAGCTGAGCAACATCAGATTCACCACGCCTGCCGCAACGAGTCGCTCCACTGGCGTTGCACGTTCTTCAAGTACGTCATGAATATCAGACCAGCGCCGGATAGGTCTGTGGATCTGTCCAAGGTTCTCCACCCACGCCAGCTGTCTGTCCGCCCGGCTGAAACCAGGACGCCCTGAACGCTTTTTCAACCGGTGCGGGGTATCCCCGATCTCCTTAGTTCCGGTCGTGGAGCCCGCACGGACGCGAACAGCGTGACCTTCGAGTCGAGCCAAGTGCTCGGCGTTGTACAGCACGAACGTCGTCGGGTCTGGTTCGAGGTAGCGCTCTAGATCGCAAACGCTGTCTCCTGGCCATCCGGCCGCTGTCAGCTCGAGCCAGCCGGCGATTCGGGAAAGCAGCTCGTCGGCCTCCGTCCACGGTGCTCTGTCGGCCGGCCATACGTCGTCCCACAAACACAAGTTGCCGGAGACTCCGAGACGTGCTGAACGGTCGACATGAAAGGTGACCTCCAGCGGTGCACCAGGGTCAAGGAGCCGGACCTGCGGTGGATGGAAGGGGAAGCGCTCGTCGACTTCGATCTCCACGCGCGCTCGAACCTCGGCAAGAGCCGGAGGGCTCCAGAGAACGGGTCCGCGCAGGCGTACCCCGTCGTCGGTGAAGCCACGTACTACCAAGCCCTCGCGCAGCCGGTCAGCTTCCCAGCCATCGTTACTGCTCACGCGTAGCGGTCCTGCCCCGCCGGGACTGCTGACGCGCCCTTGATGACGCTCCTGTTCTTTGTCGTGCCGTCCAAGTTGCAGTAGTCGGGTAGCGGAAAGACATCCTCCGCGATCGCCGTGTTCTGGGTTGTGCCCAGGAGCTGGCGCCACTTCACAGCTGCCACACACCGATCTTCTTCACCAAGTGCCTCCTCAGCAAGATCCGCGGCCTTCGCCATCTGATCCGCGGCCGCCTCGATCTGCTCGGCCGTGGCCTTCGTCTTGATCGTCTTGGTGGGCAGTGTTGGATCGACCGGCCCTTCATCCACATACTCGGGCAGCGTGTCGGCGATCCACCGCAAGATGCAGGTGAGATATGCGGCAACCGTCTGCTCGTCCGGCTGCAGTACCTGGAAAGCGTGGTAGGTCAAGACCTCGAAGTAGTAGCCACCCGGTTGGTCATCGACCCACGTGCGACGGACCTGTCGGACGAGCTTGACGATCGGTACGTAGACACCGCTGTCCTCATCGTCGTCATACAGAAGGAACGACTTGTTCGCCTCAGTCGTCAACTCCGTCATCCTGGTCGGATTGGTCTCTACCCACCGCGCGCGACCGTCTTCCTCGATCCGTTGAGGAATTTCCCAGTGATCGCCACACGGTCGTGCGATCACCACATCCACCGACAGGTCGTAGTCGGGGAAGTCGACCTTGACCGAGCGATGCTGGCGCTCCACGTTCCCCGGGAACGCGGCGTCAAGAATCTCCGCAACGTGATCAAGAATGGCCCCTGGCCTGAGAGATCCGTCGGCCTTCGTCAGCCGGGCGAAGACGTCAACGTCCTTAACCCGCTTGATGGAGACGTGCCGCTTGTACGACCCGATGAGCAAGGGATCGACCCCAAGGCCACGCAGGCGCTCGTCGCCCTCCAGCACTTCCGATACCTGCGCGTGTGCGTCTTGCGCGTGAGTGGCGTCGCCATCTGGCTCCACAGCGCTAAGAGCCTTTCCGAATTGAGTGGGAAGCGTGGCCATCCCTGATCCTCTCTTCCAGCGGTGCGCCGCTCTCGGAAGACGGCTCAGCCGCGAACCACACCCGCCCGCTGCGCCCCTCACTCGGCTCCGTGCCGAGCACGCACCACATCGTTCCCAAGAGGCTACGACTCACCACTGACAACGCCGGCCTCGTGACGACCAGCCGCGCACCATTTGCCCCCAAACCTCCCGCAGTCGGACACACCACTTCGAACTAGGGTAGAGGAGGCAATCAGACAAAGGTCCAGACCGGCAGCCGAGTTGCCGGGCGGACACCTCGTACGCTCGGTCGTCGAAGAGGACGACCCCACTTCTGCGACGCTCGTCGGAGCGTCCCGCACCGTTTCCACCGCGATGCGAGCCGCATCGTCCACCGGTACACGCCGGTGGAGATCGCTGGGAACGCGACCGTCCGGGCACCCAACTCGCGGCTACACGAAGCGACTCCCGGTAACAGGAGGCCACAAGCGCGGTGCCGCCTCCGTCAATCTGCCAAACCGAGCCCCCGCTGTGGATCACCCACCGGCGTCCAATCCCCCCGCGCCGGCACCCCGCCGGGGCAGCTTGCCCGCGCCCGGAGCATCAGGGCTTCGCTTCCCATCGTCCCCATCACGGCCGCTCCGCTTGGAAGCACATTTGCCGCTGACGTCCGGACCAGGTCCCAGCAGAGATGGACCCTGGTGATGACATCGGAGACCAAGATCCGGACCATACGCGGGCCAGCCTCCTTCCGACCTTCTCCATGGCCGCCATACCGGCTGATCAACGGCTTACATGGCCTGTACCACCAGCAGACGAAGAACCTGCTGGCGCCCCTCCGCGCAGGAAACCTGCGGCATTCGCTCAGCATGCCTACAGCAACTTGTCAGATGGACTGGCTACCACCCATCGCACGATTGTGCGCATGGTGTGCTGGGCATGCGTCCAAGCGCTCTCTACACCAGAAACATGCAGGTCGCCGAGCACTCGCGGCTTCCATCTCCGCCCACGCCATGTGGTTCCACCGGCCGTTCCGTGCGGACGAGTGGTTCCTGTACGACCAGGAGTCTCCGATCGCGACGGGCGGCCGTGGCCTGGCCCGCGGGCGCATCTACGACCTTCAGGGGCGCCTGCTCGTGTCGGTCGTCCAGGAAGGGCTGTTCCGCGCGGTGTAGGCGGACGGACGCTCTCTCCGCCGTGGTCCATCGGACTCTCCGCCGTGCTCCGTCGGGTTCTCCACGGTGGTCCGTCGGGCGGTCCGACCAGTCCGGGGCCGGCGTGCGTGGCTCAGGTGGTTCTGCGCAAGAGCCTGCTCAGCAGACCGTGTGACCGTCGCGGATTCTCGGAGGGCCGGGGTCGATCGCAGTGCCTGGGCGCGGGCGGACGCCGGTGCCGTACCGAGTGCGGGTGTGCGTCCGGCTGCCGGTGTGGGTCCTGGCCCGGGTGCGGGTCAGGGTGCCGCGAGGCCGGGCGGGGCGCGGGCCGGTGGGCTCGCGCCTCCCGCACCGACCGTGCCAGGTCCGTACGGAGCAGGTCGATCTCGTCGGCGTCCTGCGCCGTCGTGATCCGCTCCGTGAGGTGGGCGGCCGGCGAGCCGGGTGCGCCATGGGCGGGTGGCGGCGGCCGGAAGCGGCTCAGATGGGAGCGCTCGTAAGGATCCGTGACGATCTCGGAGATCTGGACCGGGTCGAGCAGCGAGGCCACGACGCCGGCTCGCTCCCATGGGTCCGCGGCCTGACACAGCAGGAAGCCGAGGTGCCGTCCGCGCCAGTTGCGGGGGCGCAGGTCCAGGCCGGTGTCCAGTTGGGACCGCAGTGTCTCCGGCAGGGGCCGGTTCAGCAGCGGGGCGTTCTTCGCGTCGGCGGCGAACTCCACCAGTTCATCGGCCAGATACCGCCAGACCACGGCCCGGTAGCGGTTGAGGTGGAATGTGACCGGAACCAGGAGGCCCAGTCTGGCCAGACGGGTGAACCGGGCGGCGGCCACCTCCATGATCGCCGAGCCCTCCCTCGTGCCCACGGTCGCCACCCGCTGCCGCAGCATCTCCGGGAAGCCCTCCTGCCCGCGCAGCCGCTCGACCTCGGCGCGGTCGACATGCCGGCCGCCTCCGGCCTCAGCGGGACGGGTGCGGATGTGACCGAGGTGCACGGCCAGGTCGAACTCGCTGCGTTTGAGCCCCAGTTCGCGAGCCGCCCGGCTCTGTGAGAAGGGCGCTCGGCCCCTGGTGGCGGCCGTCCGGGCGGTGGGCGTGACCTCGTGTGTGGCGGTGTTGCCGGACATACTCGTCTCCCCCGTGGAGTGTCGGGATCGCGCCGTTTGCGCTCACCTGCGAAAAACGGTAGCCGGTGGCGGGAATCGGCGGCGCGAGCCTGTGGACAACTCCGCAAAGGATGACGAAGGATGCAGCTCAGAGGTCTGTGGACGACGTCCCTTCAGGCCGGCGGGCATCCACGTCGAGGTGCTCGCCGACCCGGTTGACGAGCAGGGTCATCTCGTAGGCGATCTGCCCGATGTCGGCCTCCGCTCCGCTGAGGACGCACAGGCAGCTGCCCGCGCCGGCGGCCGTGACGAACAGCACCGCGTCGTCGAACTCCACCATCGTCTGGCGCACCCCGCCCGCGCCGAAGTGGCGTCCCGAGCCTTTGGCCAGGCTGTGCAGACCGGACGAGACGGCCGCGAGATGCTCAGCGTCCTCGCGTCGCAGTCCCGTGCTCGCCCCCGTGACCAGCCCGTCGGTGGACAGGACTAAGGCGTGTCGTACGTGTTCCACCCGTTGGGTCAGATCGTCGAGCAGCCAGCTCAGTGTCTGGTTCTGCGCCATGATGCGGTCTCCCCGTGTGATCTCTTCCCCCCTGACCGGAGGATCTGCCGCCAGCCTTCCCCACCACCGCTGTCCCGGCAAGGAGGATGGGCGCATGGCAGACAAGATGACCGACGAGGAATGGCGGGCGTTCGTCTCGTACGGCACCCGCACCGGCAAGCTGTCGACCGTAAGAGCCGATGGAAGCCCTCATGTCGCGCCGATCTGGTTCCTGCTCGACGGCGACGACGTGGTGTTCAACACCGGGAAGGAAACCGTGAAAGGGCGCAATCTGGCCCGTGACGACCGGGTGGCCCTGTGCGTGGACGACGAACGGCCGCCGTTCACGTTCGTGGTGCTGCAGGGTCGCGCCCGGCTGTCGGAGGACCTCGACGAGGTCCGGCTGTGGGCCACCCGCATCGGCGGCCGTTACATGGGCGAGGAGCGCGGCGAGGAGTTCGGAGCACGCAACGGCGTACCGGGCGAGCTCCTGGTCCGGGTCAGGATCGACAAGGTGGTGGCGGTGAAGGATCTCGCGGACTGACCCGCCACCGGCGGGCTCCCGCCCGTCCGGCCGTACGCGGCCGGTTGCATTCGGCCGCGTGGAGTCGAGGAGCCGGGTGGTGCGATCCTGCGGTCCACCCGGCGCACTCCACGAGCCGGACGAGCATCCGCTTCCCGGGCGCCGGTCCGCCCCGGTGAGGGATCATGCGGACATGAGCGACGACCACACACACGTCCAGGAGTTCTTCACGGCCCGCGCCGCCGACTGGGACAGCCGGTTCCCGGACGACGGCCCCGCCTACGCGGCCGCGGTCGCCGAACTCGGGCTGCGTGAGGGCGACCGCGTCCTCGACGCGGGCTGCGGCACCGGGCGCGCCCTGCCCCCGCTGCGCGCCGCCGTGGGCGCGTCGGGCATCGTCGTGGGCGCCGATCTGACGTGGGCCATGCTGGAAGCCGCCGTACGGGCCGGGCGGGACCGGGAGGGACTGCTGCTGCTCGCCGATGTCGGCGTGCTGCCGCTCAAGTCAGGGTCCTTCGACGCCGTGTTCGCCGCGGGACTCATCGCGCACCTGCCCCATCCCGCGGAGAACCTGCGGGAGTTGCGGCGCGTCGTACGTCCGGGTGGCGCCCTGGCGCTGTTCCATCCGATCGGCCGAGCGGCTCTCGCCGCACGCCAGGGCCGGCAGATCACGCCGGACGACCTGCGCGCGGAACCCAACCTCCGTCCGCTGCTCTCCCGTTCGGGATGGCGCATGACGTCCTACGCCGACGAGGACGCGCGCTTCCTGGCGCTGGCCGTACGCGAGGACTGACCGCCGTCCGACCGCACGGGCCCCACGGTGGAGAACCGCAGGCCCGGCTGTGCACCTGAGTCGTGACAACGGCCTTCCACCCGCACTAGGGTGCGCGCCGTTGAGGGAACCGATGGGGAGGTTGAGATGGCCGGGACTGACGAGGAGGTCGCCGCCGCGGACGACGCTCTCTACGTGCTCACGGCGGTACTGCTGACGCCCGCGCAGTTCCCGAGCGTTCTGGGCGACGACTACCCGGAGGCCTGCGCCGCGCTCGGCCTCGCACCGCTCGCCGACGGGTACGGTCTGGTGCTCGGTCAGGACGGCGACGGGGCGCGGTGGACGGTCGTCGTCGACGACGTGTCGCTGGTCGCCGTGGCCATCGCGTCCTGGGACTGCGGCATGGAGTACGACCTGTCACCCGACGAGCGCAGTGTGGTGGCCGCCCTGCCGGGCTGGCCCCTGGCCCTCGCCGTGGCGGCTCCGGGCGTGGCCGCGCCGCACGACCCGGACCCGGAGTCCTCGGGCGGGCCCGCGCTGTCCCCGCCCGACACCAGCGTCTGGGGGCCGGCCCAGCGCCGTCTGGGCGCCGACGAGATCGCACTGCAGTGGGCGGTGTGGCGCGAGCAGATCGACGACGCGGAGTTCCTCGCTCCCGCAGACCGGGCCGGAGCCCAGACCGGGAACGACGACGATCCGTCGAGCGCGTCGACCGACGGGAGCGGCGAACCGCGGAACAGGACGGGTGGCGAGGCTTCTCCGAGCCACAGCGGCATCCGCCGCGTCCTGGCGGAGGCACACGCGTACGTGGACGCGCCGCCGCCGCTGGGCCGGGTCCGGTCATCCTTCGCGCCCGGCGAAGCGCGCACCCTGCGGGCCGACGGCCCCGGCTGGTCGATGGTGGCCCGCACCGACGACATCGCCTTCGTGCTCCTCGACGACGAGCCCGGTGAAGTCCTGCCCGTCGGCCGGGGGCCGGAGCTTCCGGGTCTGCTGGAAGCCCTCGACAGGCTGGCGGTACGCCCCCTCTGAGACCTGGTGCCAAGAGAGCGCATCCTCTTGGCACATGTCTTGCCTCTCCATGACGAGCCCCGGCTCCATGTGGTGCCAACCCATGGATGACGGGGTGGCCAGTCCGCACGATGGGGCAGCCCTGGGCGCTTCACACGCCCGTGCTGTACCCGCCGTCCCGTCGTGCCACTGGAGGCCGTCATGCGTCTGTCCCGAGGATTTCCGCTCGCCGCCGCCGCTGTGATGGCGGCGGCCGTCATATCGCCCGCTCCCGCCTCGGCTGCCGCCGGTGCCGGCACCGGCGGCCATTGTGCGCACCAGGAGCGCGTACGGGTGCCGGGCGCGGCCCTCCAGCAGACCGCGTGTCTGCCCGATCTGACCACGACCGGGCTGGCCGGTACCCCGTACACCGATCCGAACGACCAGGCGGGGCTCACGGCGCGGGCGACGCGCACACCGTCCGGGGTGCCCGGGACGCAGATCGACGGCTACTTCCCGGACTCCTCCCACTTCAACACCACGCACGGCTGGGACCATGACGCCCAGTTCGTGATCAGGCTGCCGGACCGCTGGAACGGCGGCCTCGTGGTCACCGGGGCGCCCGGTACACGCAAGCAGTACGCGACGGACAGGGCGATCTCGGACCAGGTACTGGCGCAGGGCTTCGCCTACGCCGCGACCGACAAGGGGAACAGCGGAGCCGACTTCTACCGCGACGGCAGCCGTCCCGGCGACGCGGTCGCCGAGTGGAACACTCGCACCACCCAGCTCACGCGGGCCGCCAGGCGCGCGGTCGCCCAGCGCTACGGCCACGCGCCACGCCGTACGTACATGACCGGTATCTCCAACGGCGGCTACCTCACGCGCTGGCAGCTCGAGCACCATCCGGAGCTGTACGACGGCGGCGTGGACTGGGAAGGGGCGCTATGGACGGCCGACGGCCCGAACCTGCTCACCTCACTGCCGACGGCCGTCGCACGGACCCTGGGCTCGGCAAGCGACGCGGACCTGTACTCGGTGGGCTTCGCGCGGGGCTCGGAGTTCCTGTGGCCTTACCACGGGCAGGCGTACTGGGGCGTGACGCAGAAGACCTACCGAGCCGCGTTCGACCCGGCCTACGACCCTGCCTGTCCCGGGCCGTCCGCCGGGACCACGCCGGAGCAGATCCTGGCGCCCTGCGCCTCGGACGCGGTGTACGACTACGCGTCCCGCCCCGCCTCCGTGCACCGCGCCGTGGCCCGCGTGGCCCTGACCGGACGGATCGGCAAACCCCTCATCACGCTGCACGGCGATCTGGACGCGCTGCTGCCCCGTGCGGCGGACTCGGATGTGTACGCCCGCATGGTCGACGCGAGCGGACGGGGCGGGCTGCACCGGTACTACACCGTCCAGGGCGGAACGCACGTCGACGGACTGTACGACACCCATCCCGACCGGTTGCGGCCGATCCTGCCCTGCTACCGGTCGGCGTTCGACGCGCTGGTGGCGTGGGTGGAGCGCGGTGTCCGGCCGCCCGCGGACCGGACCGTCGGCAGGCCCGCGAGCGGCGATGTGGTCGACTCCTGCGCCCTGAACGGGAACGCGCGAGGGCGGTAGTGCTTCAGCGGCCGAGCTCCTTGCGGGTGACGCGGCGAAGCCGGCGTCGCTGCGAGGGGTCCAGGGCGAGGTACGCGGCGGCCGGGACTCCGAGCACTATCAGGACGGCGGCCCACCAGGGCAGCCAGATCAGCAGGATGAGTCCGACCGCCACTCCTCCTGCGGCGATCTTCGCGTTCTTCGACATCTGTCGCCTCCTTCGCGGCCACTGCCGCTCTCTGTCCTGAGAACGGGCCCACGCTCCCGGCGGTTCCGGACCGCGACCCTGAGTCGTCCCTGAGGCGCACCCCTACTGGTCGCGCGGGGCCCGCTCTCCTCGGCCCCGCGCGACAGCCCGGCCCACTGCACCCTGGGACCATCTCGCGGTGGCCCGCGCCACCGCACCAATCATTCCCGGTGGGCCGCCGCTGTGCTGTACCCTCGGCGACCCGACTTCAGGTAGTCAAATTTGAGGAATCAGGTTGGCTGTGCAGAGAACTCCCGCGGCATCACCGTCCGAGATCTCCGAACTGGCCCGCTGCTGTGCGGTGTTCGTGCCCTCGGACCCCGCCCGCACGGGCCGGGTCGCCTTCTGGCATCCCGACGGCCGTACTCCGCCGGCCGTGGTCCCGGCGCCCGTCGAGGAGCTGACGGTCGTCCTGCCCCGCAGCGGTGATGTGGAGGCGGTGACCAGGCCGGCCGTCCTGCTTCCCGTGCGTGCGGCCCTGCCGGTCCTCACGCACGCGCGTGTCGCCGGGCACGGGCACCGGGCCACCGTGTTCTGGGGCGCTGCGTCCGTCCTGGGCCTGCACCTCGTGGCACGAGGGCTGCTGCTTCCCGGCCTGTCCGCCGGTGACCACGACGCCTGGCGCGCGGCACCGCTGCGCGGCCGGGACGCCGAGCACGTCCGGGCGCTGGCCGCCTCGATGCCGCCCGAGGCGCACGCCTTCCCGCTCGACGGCACCGAGCGGCTGCGGCTGCCCGACCCCAAGCATCTGCTGCGCGGCTTCCTGGACGCGGTGGCCGACACACTGCCCCGCTCCCCTGCCGCACCCCTCCTCACGGGCGGCCCTGCCTACGCCGCCCGGGAACCGCGGCGCGTGCCGGAGCTGCGGGCCTGGACCGCCGATGTCGCCGCGGGCCACGACGCGGGCGCGAGGATCTCGCTGCGCGTCGAGGTGCTGGGGCTCGAGTCCGCCGAGCGGCACGAAGCCGAGCCGCGGTTCCGCGCGGTGCTTCAGGTGCACGACGTCGGCGATCCCGCGCAGGTCGCCGACGCCGCCGAAGTGTGGACCGGATCGGGCCGCACGGGCGAGACGTTCGGCCCCGGGGTGCGCACGGACGTCCTGCTCGCCCTGCGCCGCGCGGCCCGTTCGTGGCCGGCGCTGACGCCGCTGTTGTCGGCATCCGTGCCGGACGCCGTCGAACTCGTCGCCGAGGAGGTCGCCGAACTCCTCGGCGAGGGTGCCCGGACCCTGGCCGCCGCAGGGGTGGACGTGCACTGGCCCACGCAGCCGGCCCGCGGACTGGTCTCCGGTCTCACGGTCGGACCCGTGGACGAGGACGACGGCTCCGGCAGTACCGGCGGCACACCGCCGGATCCCCGAGCGGCCCTGTCCGCGGACGCCCTGCTCGCCTTCGACTGGTGGTTCGCACTGGGCGGCCAACGGCTCACACGCGAGGAGCTGGACCGCCTGGCGGAGGCCAACCGGCCCCTCGTGCGGCTGCGCGACCAGTGGATCCTCGTCGACCCCGCCGAACTGCGCCGCGCCCGGGACCGACAGGACCGGAAGATCAGCCCCGTGGAAGCGCTGGGCGCCGCCGTGACCGGCTCGGCGGAGGTCGACGGCCGCCAGGTCGAGGTCCGCCCCACGGGATGGCTTGCGGCCCTGCGGGACCGGCTGGCGGACCCGGAGGCCGGGGAACCGGTCGGGCAGCCCGCCGCGCTCGCCGCCCGCCTGCGCGACTACCAGCTGCGGGGGCTCGACTGGCTGGTCCGGATGACGTCCCTGGGATTGGGCTGCTGCCTGGCCGACGACATGGGGCTCGGCAAGACGATCACCCTGATCGCGCTGCATCTGCACCGCCAGAGCGACCCGGCGTCCGCCGGACCGACCCTCGTGGTGTGCCCGGCGTCTCTGATGGGCAACTGGCAGCGGGAGATCGAGAAGTTCGCGCCCGGCACGCCCGTACGGCGCTTCCACGGCTCCCGCCGCGATCTGGAGGCGCTGGGCGACGGCGAGTTCGTCCTCACCACGTACGGCACCATGCGCCTGGACGCGCCGCGCCTGGCCGAGGTGGCGTGGGGCATGGTCGTGGCGGACGAGGCCCAGCACGTGAAGAACCCCTACTCGTCGACGGCGCGGCGGCTGCGCTCCATCGGCGCACGCGCGCGCGTGGCGCTCACGGGCACCCCCGTGGAGAACAACCTCTCCGAACTGTGGGCGATCCTCGACTGGGCGACGCCCGGACTGCTGGGCCGGCTCGGCACCTTCCGCACCCGCTACGCGGCGGCCATCGAGAGCGGCCGGGACCCGGCCGCCGCCGAGCGGCTGACCCGGCTCGTCGGCCCGTTCCTGCTGCGGCGCCGCAAGTCCGACCCGGGGATCGTGCCCGAACTGCCGCCGAAGACCGAGACCGACCGCGCGGTGTCGCTCACCGTGGAACAGACGGGCCTGTACGAGGCGCTGGTGCGCGAGACACTCACGGCGATCTCCGGCGCCGACGACATGGCGCGCCGCGGGCTGATCGTGAAGCTGCTGACCGGTCTGAAGCAGATCTGCAACCATCCGGCGCAGTTCCTCAAGGAGGACCGGCCGAGGATCGCCGGCCGGTCCGGGAAACTGGAGTTGCTGGACGAACTGCTCGGCACCATCCTCTCCGAGGGGGCGAGCGTCCTGGTGTTCACCCAGTACGTGCGGATGGCGCGCCTGATCGAGCGGCACCTGGCCGCACGCGGTGTGCGGTCGCAGTTCCTGCACGGCGGCACACCCGTCGCCGCGCGGGAGGTCATGGTCGGGCGCTTCCAGGCCGGCGAAGTGCCCGTGTTCCTGCTCTCGTTGAAGGCCGCGGGCACCGGACTCAACCTCACGCGCGCGGAGCACGTCGTGCACTACGACCGCTGGTGGAACCCCGCCGTCGAGGCACAGGCCACCGACCGGGCGTACCGCATCGGGCAGAGCCGGCCCGTGCAGGTGCACCGGCTCATCGCCGAGGGAACGATCGAGGACCGTATCGCCGAACTGCTGCACCGCAAGCGGAACCTGGCCGACGCGGTGCTGGGGACGGGCGAGAGGGCGCTCACAGAGCTGACGGACGCGGAGCTCGCCGACCTGGTGGAGCTGCGAGGAGGATCGCGATGACGGATCACCGTGCCGACCAGGAGCGCACGTTCGCCGCCCTGCCGCCCGCGCGGGGGCGGGGTTTCGCCCACACGTGGTGGGGCCAGGCCTGGCTGAAGGCGCTCGAGGACACGGCCCTGGACGGCGAGCAGGTGAGGACCGGCCGCAGGCTCGCCCGCGCGGGCGCGGTCGGCGCGGTCTCGGTGCGCCCGGGCCGCGTCACGGCCGTGGTGCACGACCGCGATCGTACGGCGCACCGCGCGGACGTCCTGCTGGAGGAACTGTCCGACGGCGAGTGGGACCGGTTCCTGGATGTCGTCGTCGAACGGTCCGGGCACCTGGCGGCGCTTCTCGACCGCGACCTGCCGCCGTCTCTCGCCGAGGACGCCGCAGCCGCGGGGATCGAACTGCTGCCCGGGATCGGGGATCTGGAACCCGAGTGCGACTGCGGCGCCTGGGACCACTGCGGGCACACCGCGGCGCTGTGCCACGTGGTGGCGCGGCTGCTGGACCAGGATCCGTTCGTGCTGCTGCTGATGCGCGGCCGCGCTGAGCGAGTCCTGTCCGCCGAGCTCCAAGGCCGCGACACCGCGGACGACGGCGGGCCGTCGGCGCCGGACGGCGTGGACGCCGCGGAGGCGTACGCGGCGGGGTACGCGCTGCCTGCCCTGCCGCCCCTGCCGGAGCTGCCCGCGGAACCGGGCCTGCCGCCCGGCCTGGACACCGAAACCCCGCCGGCGCCGGGGGTCGATCCTTCCGCCCTGGAGATCCTGGCCGCACGGACGGCGGTGGCGGCGCGCCAGTGGCTCGGCGAGATGCTGGACGCCGGGACGGCGGCGCACTCGCCGGTCACGGAGCCAAGCGTCGCCCAGGACGCCGTACGCCTGGCCGCGGGCGCCACCGACAGCGCAGTGCTGGACCGGTTGGCCGAGGGCTCGGGCCGCAGCGGGGAGGAGCTGACACGGGCCGTGCTCGCCTTTCGGCTGGGAGGCGCTTCGGGCCTTTCCGTGCTGGAGGAGGAGTGGGCGCCGGACGGCGACGACCACGCGCGCGCGTGCGCCGCTGTGGAGTCGGCGTGGGAGGAGGACGAGAGGCCGTCGCTGCGGGCCGAGAACAACCGCTGGACCGTCGACGGGGAGGAGCGCCAGCTCCGCCTGGGACGGGACGGCCGCTGGTGGCCCTACCGGAGGCGGCAGGGCCACTGGGAGCCCGCCGGGCCACCCGCCCAGGACCCGGCGACGGCGCTGGCCGTGACGGCCCGTGCCGAGGGCGGGGAGGAGTAGCCGGGGAAAAGTGATCCGCGTACGGCAGCCCTGTCCGGTCCGCTGCACGTCCGGCAGCCCCGCCCGGTCCGGCCGGCCGTGACGGCGGGCCACCTCCGTCCGGTCAGGGAAGCAGCGATTGGAGATCACTCGGGATCTCGCTCGGCAGACCACTCGGGAAGCCGGAGGGCAGGGAGCTGGGGAGCCGGGTCGGCAGCTCGGTGGGGAGGCTCAGGGTCGGGGCGGGCGAGGGGCTCGTACGCGGGCTGCTGCCGGAGGGCGGGTGCTCGTCCCGCGAGCCGCTCCCCGAGAAAGCGAGCACCAGCACCAAGGCGACCGCACCGGCGGCCGCCAGCACGGTGAGGAGGACGAAGAGCGGGTTCCTGCGCTTCGGCGGCCCGGGCGGCCGAGGCGGTACGGGCGGGATGGCCATGGCACCCATCGTCGCCGCCGGCCGGACAACGCGCGGGCCCCGCGCGGAAGTCGATACGAACCCATGCTGTGGATCGCATGGTTCCGCGGCATTCCGCGCGGGGACCGGTCACGGACGGCGTGCCGCCCGGAGCGCCCACGGTGCACGCGCGCGTGCGGACCCCTCGGCACGCACGCGCGTACGGCCCCTCCGACACCGCGCGTACAGCCCCTCCGGGGGCACACGTACGCGTGTGTGCCCTCGGGAACCGGACGCCTCCGTGTCAGCCGCGGGCCCCCAGCAGGTGGTCCATCGCGAGCTGGTCGAGCTGCTCGAAGGCCATGCCGCGAGCGGCGGCCGCCTCGACGTCGAAGCCCTCGAAGGCCGAGCGGTCCGCGAGCAGCGCCTCCAGGCCGTCCGCCGCCGTGGGCTGCGCCAGCTGGTCGAGCCGGGCGGCGCGCAGGGCCTCCTGGACCTCCGGGTCGGCCCGGAAGGCAGCCGAACGCTCCTTGAGGATGAGGTAGTTGCGCATGCAGCCGGCGGCCGACGCCCACACGCCGTCCAGGTCCTCGGTCCGCGGCGGCTTGAAGTCGAAGTGGCGCGGGCCCGCGTAGCCGGCGCTCTCCAGCAGGTCGACCAGCCAGAAGGCGGAGCGCAGGTCACCGGCGCCGAAGCGCAGGTCCTGGTCGTACTTGATGCCGGACTGACCGTTGAGGTCGATGTGGAAGAGCTTGCCCGCCCACAGCGCCTGGGCGATGCCGTGCGGGAAGTTGAGCCCGGCCATCTGCTCGTGGCCGACCTCGGGGTTGACGCCGTACAGCTCGGGGCGCTCCAGGCGCTCGATGAACGCGAGCGCGTGGCCGACGGTGGGCAGCAGGATGTCGCCGCGCGGCTCGTTCGGCTTGGGCTCGATGGCGAAGCGGATGTCGTAGCCCTGGGAGGTGACGTACTCGCCGAGGAGGTCGAAGGCCTCCTTCATACGGTCCAGAGCGGCCCGCACGTCCTTGGCGGCGCCGGACTCGGCGCCCTCTCGGCCGCCCCAGGCCACGTACGTCTTCGCGCCCAGCTCGACGGCCAGGTCGATGTTGCGGATCGTCTTGCGCAGCGCGTAGCGGCGCACGTCGCGGTCGTTGGCCGTGAACGCGCCGTCCTTGAAGACGGGGTGGGTGAAGAGGTTCGTGGTGGCCATCGGCACGGACATGCCGGTCGCGTCGAGTGCCTGCCGGAAGCGCTTGATGTGCGACTCGCGCTCGGTGTCGGAGGCCCCGAAGGGGATCAGGTCGTCGTCGTGGAAGGTCACGCCGTGTGCGCCGAGTTCGGCCAGGCGCTGCACCGTCTCGACCGGGTCGAGGGCGCGGCGCGTGGCGTCGCCGAACGGGTCCCGTCCCTGCCAGCCGACGGTCCACAGGCCGAAGGTGAACCTGTCCTCGGGGGTGGGCTGGTAGCTCATGCCGCGGCTCCTTGCTCGCTTGCGACTATTTCGTCATGGCGATTTACAAATTAGTATGCCGACGCATCCCTGGGAAGGGAACAGAGGGCCCCGACCGGGACGGCACCCGCGTCGCCGGGCCGTGTACACCATGAGAACCGCAGGTCAGATCGCGCGAGCCGCGGAAAGAGGGAGAGCCGATGTCAGCAGCCGAGGGTCCGCTCGTCGTCGGTGTGGACTCGTCCACGCAGTCCACCAAGGTGCTCGTCGTCGACGCGGCCACCGGGCAGGTCGTGGCGAGCGGGCAGGCGCCGCACACCGTCTCGTCCGGTGACGGCCGCGAGAGCGACCCGCGCCAGTGGTGGGACGCGCTGTGCGAGGCGCTGCACCAGTGCGGGGAGGCGGCCCACGAGGCCGCCGCCGTGTCGATCGCCGGCCAGCAGCACGGACTGGTGACCCTGGACGCGCAGGGCGCCCCGGTACGGCCGGCCCTGCTCTGGAACGACGTGCGCTCGGCCCCGCAGGCCCGCCGTCTCGTCGAGGAGCTGGGCGGTCCGAAGGCCTGGGCGGAGCGCACGGGCAGCGTGCCGGGAGCCTCCTTCACGGTCACGAAGTGGGCCTGGCTGGCCGAGCACGAGCCGGAGGCGGCGCGCTCGACGGCGGCGGTCCGCCTGCCGCACGACTACCTCACCCAGCATCTGACGGGCGAGGGCACGACCGACCGGGGAGACGCCTCGGGTACGGGCTGGTGGGCGTCCACGACCGAGGGCTACGACGAGGAGATCCTCGCCCTTGTGGGACTCGATCCGTCGCTGCTGCCCCGGGTGGTGCGCCCCGGCGAGGTGGCGGGGACCGTGCGTGACAGCCACGACCTGCCGTTCTCCAAGGGCACGCTGGTGGCGGCCGGCACCGGTGACAACGCCGCCGCCGCGCTGGGCCTCGGACTGCGGCCGGGAACCCCGGTGCTGAGTCTCGGCACCTCCGGCACTGTGTACGCGGTGTCGCGCCACCGGAGCGCCGACCCGTCGGGAACGGTGGCGGGTTTCGCCGACGCGCGCGGTGACTGGCTGCCGCTGGCCTGCACCCTCAACTGCACGCTCGCCGTCGACCGGGTCGCCGCCCTGCTCGGCCTGGACCGCGAGGCCGTGGAACCCGGTACGTCCGTCACCTTGCTCCCCTACCTGGACGGCGAACGCACCCCGAACCTGCCGAACGCCTCCGGGCTGCTGCACGGGCTGCGCCACGACACCACGGCCGGACAACTGCTCCAGGCCGCCTACGACGGCGCCGTGCACGCCCTGCTCGGCGCGCTGGACCTGGTGCTCGACCAGGACGCCGACCGCACCACCCCGCTGCTGCTGATCGGCGGCGGCGCCCGGGGCACGGCCTGGCAGCAGACCGTACGGCGCCTGTCCGGGCGGCCCGTGCAGATCCCCGAGGCCCGAGAGCTGGTCGCGCTGGGCGCCGCGGCCCAGGCCGCGGGGCTGCTCACCGGCGAGGACCCGGCCGCGGTCGCCCGCCGCTGGCGGACCGCCGACGGCCCGGTGCTGGAGGCGGTGGACCGCGACGAGACGACCTTGAACAGGATCTCCGGGGTACTCTCCGATGCGGCACCGCTCCTGGAGCGCGGGACGCGGACCCCCTGACGGACGCCGGCCGTCGGACGGCCGTCCGACGGCCGTCCGCCCGCATCGCACCGCTCGGCGCGGATTCGCCGGCGGACACCGACCAAGGACGACGGAGGCATGACCGCACCGCTGCACGAGGCCCGCCCGGCCGGTCCGGGGCGCGCGCTGCCCGACACCCAGCAGGGCATGCGCCGCCGCAACCTCGCCCGGGTCATGCACACCGTCCGCGCCGACGGGCCGCTGTCGCGGGCGGCGGTCGCCTCACGCATCGGACTGACCCGTGCCGCGGTGTCGACCCTCGTCGACGAACTGGTCCGGACCGGGCTGCTGGAAGAGCTGGGACCCGAACGGCCCGGCCGGGTGGGCCGCCCCGGTTCGGCGCTGGCCGTCAGCGGCCACGGCCCGGCCGGGGTCGGCGCGGAGGTCGGGGTCGACCACCTCGCGGCCTGCGTGGTCGACCTGCGCGGCCAGGTGCGGGCACGGGCGGTACGCCACGGAACCAACCGCGGCCGCTCGCCCGAACCTGTGACGCGCGAACTCACCGCGCTGATACGACAGGTCGTCGCCGAGGCGGAGCGGCAGGACCTGTGGCCCGCGGGGCTCTCGGTCGCCGTGCCCGGACTGATCGCACGGGACGGCCGTACGGTCGTGCGGGCTCCCAACCTCGACTGGAACGACACCGACCTCGGCGCCCTGCTGCCTCCCGGCCTGCCCCTGACGGTGGACAACGAGGCGAACTTCGGCGGGCTCGCGGAACTCTGGCTCGGCGAGGACACTCCGCGTGACTTCCTGCACGTGTCGGCGGAGATCGGCATCGGTGCCGCCGTCGTGGTCGACGGGCGGCTGCTGCGTGGGACGCGCGGTTTCGCGGGCGAGCTGGGGCATGTGCCGGTCGAACCGGAGGGGCTCGTCTGTCCCTGCGGCGGGCGCGGCTGCCTGGAGCAGTACGCGGGAGAGGAAGCCGTACTGCGGGCGGCCGGCCTGGAGCCGGGCGAAGGCCGGGTTGGGCTGCTCGCCACCCGCGCGGCCGAGGGCGACGAGGACGTACGGCGGGCCCTGCGCGAGGCCGGCAGGGCGCTGGGCGTCGCGCTGACCGGGGCCGTCAATCTGCTCGACCCCCGGAGCGTCGTGCTGGGCGGTGCCCTGGCCGCACTCGCGCCCTGGCTGCTGCCCTCCCTGGAGGCCGAGTTGGCGAGCCGGACCGCGGGGCCCGCCTGTCCGGTGTCCGTGTCCCGGCTGGGCCCCGAGGGGCCGCTGCTGGGTGCCGCGCACGCGGTGGTGCGGGCCGTCCTCGACGACCCGGCGTCGGTGGCCGAACGCGCCTGACCGCAGGCCCACTTCACCCGATCGAGTGGCGGAGTTTTCCACATTTCCCCGGGTGTCCACCGAACCCCGCCGGGCTCTTCTGCCCAACCCGCAAGCCCCGTAACGTGATTCACGCGAGGTGCCGCCGTCGAGTCGGGTCGACCGCGGATCTCAGGTGGACGAAGGGGTTCACATGACGGGGGAAACACGAGCTGTCCCGGACACGCACGTCCTGTCCGCCGGCGCCGCACACCGGCCGGTGGACGCGGTCCGGATATCCCGGGTCGCCGCGGTGAAGTGACTCGTGCGCGACCGCGGGTTCGGCAGGCCGGACCCCGGCCACCCCGGCCAGTCGGCCACCCGGACCGACGCGTCCCCGTTGGCCGATCCGTGCGACACCAACTCCGGCCGTGGCCAAGCTCCGCAAGGAGCGGCCGTCGGTGAGCGAGACTCACCGCGGACCGCACGACCACCCCACACGCGGACCGCACGACCAGCCCACCCAGCGACCCCCCGCACCACCTCCTCACCGACCTCCCGCACCACCTCCCCACGGACACCCGCACCACCACTCCCCCACAGAAAGGCCACCGCCCATGGAACGGGCACGACCTCTCCCCAGCCGACGAAACCTGCTCAAGGGTGCCGCTCTGGCCGCCGTCCCCTACGCCCTGCTTCCCGCCGCACCGGCCGGCGCGCGACCCCGGGCGGTGGACTACCCGGAGGCCGAGTGGCAGCCGGCGAGCAACTCCAACTACACGGCGTCCAGTCGGCCCATGAGCTACTCGGTGGACCGGGTGGTCATCCACGTCACCCAGGAGCCCTACGCCAGCACCCTGGCGATCTTCCAGAACCCGAAGAAGGAGGTGTCCGCGCACTATGTCGTCCGGTCCGCCGACGGACGCGTCGCGCAGTGCGTCCTCGAGTCGGACGTCGCCTGGCACGCCGGGAACTGGGACTACAACACCCGCAGCATCGGCATCGAGCACGAGGGCTGGGTGGACGAGCCCGCCTACTTCACCAACGCCCTGTACGAGGAGTCGGCCAGACTCACCGCGGCGATCTGCGACAGATACCGCATCCCCAAGGACCGCGCGCACATCATCGGGCACTATGAAGTACCGGGCACGGACCACACCGATCCCGGGCCCAACTGGGACTGGATGCGTTACATCAGACTGGTGAACTTCGCCTGACGGCGAGCCCGGGCGAAGAGGTTGTCCGGGGGCGCGCCGGGAGTGACGATGTCCCCAGCCGCATCGCCATCCGGGGAGGCCGCATTGACCGATCCGTGGGTGGCCCTGGAGCCGGGGGCCGACCCTGCCGAGCGTGTTCGGGCCCTGCGCCGGGCACACGAGACGTTCACCGCGGTGGGCGCGGTGCCGCGCCCGGTGCGTCCGGTGGTGGCCGACTCGTGGCGGCGGTCCGCGCGGGCGGGTGTCGGGCCGGACGGCACCGCGAGCGTGGAACTCGCCGACAGCGACCTCGGCACTTACCGGGCGGAGCATCCACTGGCGCCGGTGATGCCACTGTTCCGGGAGTTGCTGGGCACGTTCGCCGCCGACGGGGAGCATCTGCTCGCGGTGTGCGACACGCACGGCAGACTGCTGTGGGTGGAGGGACATCCGGAGACGCGCCGCAAGGCGGGCCGGATGAACTTCGTGCCGGGCGCGCGCTGGTCGGAGTCCGCCGTCGGGACGAACGCGCCGGGCACGGCGGTCGCCCTGGACCGCCCGGTACAGGTGTTCGCGGCCGAGCACTTCATCCGGCGTGTCCAGCCCTGGACGTGCGCGGCGGCCCCGGTGCACGATCCGCGCACGGGACAGGTGCTCGGAGCGGTGGACATCACCGGTGGGGACGGGCTCGCCCACCCGCACAGCCTCGGTTTCGTGCGGGCGGTGGCGCGGGCCGCCGAGTCGGAACTGGCGCTGCTCGCCCCGCGCCGCCCCGCCGCCGACGCGGCCGAACTGACCGCGCTCGGACGGGACGAGGCCCGACTGGTGGTCGGCGGTCGCGGTGTCCGGCTGAGCCGTCGGCACAGCGAGATCCTGGTGCTGCTGGCCCGCCACCCGGAGGGTCTGACCGGGGACGAGCTGCTGTGCGCGCTGTACGAGGACGAGTCGGTGACGCCGGTGACGCTGCGGGCCGAGCTGGCCCGGCTGCGCAGGGTGCTCGGTCCGGGACTGCTCTCCTCGCGCCCGTACCGGCTGTCCGTGCCGGTCGGCTCGGACGTGGCGGTCGTCCAGCACCGGCTGGAGACGGGGGCGGTCGCGGCGGCCGCCGCGGCGTACTCCGGTCCGCTGCTGCCCGGCTCGCAGGCCCCCGCGGTGGTGCGGCTGCGGCAGCGTCTCGCCGACGGCATGCGGAGCGCGCTGATCGCCCGGCGCGACCCCGACCTGCTGGCCGACTGGGCGCACGCGCCGTGGGGCGAGGACGACCTGGACGTGTGGCGGGCCCTCGTCGCCGTACTGCCGAGCGTGACGGCCCGGGCCCGGCTCGCCGCGCTGGAGGCGGAGCTGGCGGCTCCGCCCGGCTGGCCCCGTACGGCACCCCGCTGACGTCTCCGGCCCGGCACGGCCCGCGGTGGCTCGCCGCAACGTCCTTGCAACGTCGGCATGTCTAGCCTCGCGCCGAGAGCTGCCCAACGGCGGGCAGCGCTGCTGAGGAGGCAGACCAGGATGACCCGTTACGCGGCGCCCGGCACCGAGGGCGCGATCGTCTCCTACCAGACGCGCTACGACCACTTCATCGGCGGCGAGTACGTGCCGCCGGCCCGCGGACAGTACTTCGAGAACCCGTCGCCGGTGAACGGGCAGCCGTTCACGGAGATCGCGCGCGGAACGGCGGAGGACGTCGAGCGGGCGCTGGACGCGGCGCACGCGGCCGCCCCGGGCTGGGGCCGCACGTCCGTGACCGAACGCTCCGACATCCTGCTGAAGATCGCCGACCGTATGAAGGCCAACCTCGAGTCCCTGGCGGTCGCCGAGAGCTGGGAGAACGGCAAGCCGGTCCGCGAGACGCTGGCGGCCGACATCCCGCTGGCCATCGACCACTTCCGGTACTTCGCGGGCGCGATCAGGGCGCAGGAGGGTTCGCTCGGGGAGATCGACAACGACACGGTGGCGTACCACTTCCACGAGCCGCTCGGGGTGGTCGCGCAGATCATCCCGTGGAACTTCCCGATCCTCATGGCGACCTGGAAGCTGGCACCCGCGCTCGCCGCGGGCAACGCGGTGGTGCTCAAGCCCGCCGAGCAGACCCCGGCCTCGATCCACTACTGGATGAGCCTGGTCTCCGACCTGCTGCCGCCCGGCGTGCTGAACATCGTCAACGGCTTCGGTGTGGAGGCGGGCAAGCCGCTCGCCTCCAGCCCGCGGGTGGCCAAGGTCGCGTTCACGGGCGAGACGACGACGGGGCGGCTGATCATGCAGTACGCCGCGGAGAACATCAAGCCGGTCACGCTGGAGCTCGGCGGCAAGTCGCCGAACATCTTCTTCGACGACGTCTCGGCGGCGGACGACGACTTCCGCGACAAGGCACTCGAAGGCTTCACGATGTTCGCGCTCAACCAGGGCGAGGTGTGCACCTGCCCGTCCCGGGCGCTGATCCAGCGCGGTCACTACGCCGAGTTCGTCGAGGCGGCGGTCGCCCGCACCAAGCTCATCACGACGGGCCACCCCCTCGACACCGACACCATGATCGGCGCCCAGGCGTCCAACGACCAGCTGGAGAAGATCCTCTCTTACCTGGACATCGGCCGACAGGAGGGCGCGCGCGTCCTGACGGGCGGCGAACGCATCGAGCACGACGGTGAGTTGAAGGGCGGCTACTACGTCCAGCCGACCATCTTCGAGGGCGACAACCGGATGCGTATCTTCCAGGAGGAGATCTTCGGCCCGGTGGTCTCGGTGACGTCCTTCGACGACTTCGACGACGCCATCAAAATCGCGAACGACACGTTGTACGGCCTCGGCGCGGGCGTGTGGACCCGGGACAACGGCACCGCCTACCGCGCGGGCCGCGCCATCCAGGCGGGCCGCGTCTGGACGAACTGCTACCACGCGTACCCCGCGCACTCCGCCTTCGGCGGCTACAAGCAGTCCGGAATCGGGCGCGAGACCCACAAGATGATGCTGGACCACTACCAGCAGACGAAGAACCTCCTGGTGTCGTACTCCCCGAAGAGGCTCGGCTTCTTCTAAGGGCACGAGAAAAGGCGCCTGACCTGGGCTTTTACACGTCAGGCGCCTTCCGCTCGTCCCACTCAGGCCTGAGCCTGATTTATATCGCGACTCCCAATTCGTCCCGCTGGTATCCCACGCTTGACCATCTGTTCCGGACCAATCGCGGACCAAAGCCCTGGCTCCCCCGTCAGGAGCGACACCAGGGCTGACCCGTTGCCACTCCTCAAGCGACTGCTCAATGAGATTGTTGGCCCGATCCCGCACACCGTCCAAGAACTTGGCGTGGTAGCGGAAGAGAACCTCCCATGCTCTGACCCGCGCGGCGAGCAACATTCGGCCGGGTCCAGGCCGCAGTGCAACCAGAACGAGATCCCGGCATGACAAAGGTCGTAGGGCCGCTTGGCCAGCCCAGAAGAGAGTTCCGTGCGGGTCAGCACGTACTCCCGTGCCCTCGCCCACATCAAGCCATACGCGAACATGTCGATGGAGTTGCCTCCTATGTTGCGCGCCGCATCACGAACCCGACGTCTGCTTGGGTCCGCCGGCGGCGAGGGCAAGCCGATATGAGCGCAGGGCTCGGGGTGCGCTGTCCGAGACGACCGCCAGCAGGCCGCCGTCCGTGAGCCGGTCGAGGCTTCGCGTAGCGCGGCGTTCGGGAATCCTCATTCGCCCACGGCAGGCAAGAATAGCGCCGAAAGGGCCATGCCAACGTACAACGTCCCGCAAAACACCAGGCCAGACGGTGCTACTACTCGGCTGCGATCAAGTTTCCGAAACTGCCCGGAATGACGCATTGCGTGAGTTGCCCCGCTGGCGAGGCTCCTACTTGGGAGGCCGTCTGTCTGAAGCCGCCATCCGGTCCGTCTGCTTCACTTCACCCAGACTCTTTTGTCCTTGGCGGACTGAACGCTCGGGTCGGCCAAACGGCGGGTTACTACCTTGCGGTGTCCACTGGGCTCTGCGTCTGGATCCGCGCGGCCGGTCTGTTCGGTGAGGGTCTCTTGCAGCGGAGATGCCCGCGGTGATCGTGTCCTCCTCGCGTATGTTGCGGGGCATCCCGGTGCCATAACACGGCAAGTGGCACAGGGCATAAGGTATGGTCACGTCAAGTCCGTGCCGGGGCGCCCCTCCGGCCGCCATAGTGAGGACCTGAAGATCGTGCAGTGGCCACAGGCCACAGCGTAAGCCCTACCCGCTGGTGGGCGATTCGACCGGGTCATGGCCCGGATCGCGGGCCGGTTCGGGCGGGTTGAGCCGCGGAAGACGGCTCGCCCCCATCTGCTCGGGCTGTTGTCGGGCGTTGAGCGGAAGAACTGCCGGCAGCTGGCCGAACAAGCCGGCCACGCCCGGCCCGGACCGATGCAGCGCCTGCTGCGCGATGCCCGCCGGGACGCCGATGCCGTCCGCGACGACCTGCGCGCCTACGCCGCCGAACACCCCGGCACCGACGGCGGTGTCCTGATCGTGGACGAGACCGGCTTCCTGAAAGAAGGGCCGGACCTCGGCGGGCGTGCAGAGGCAGTACACCGGCACCGCCGGACGCATCGAGAACAGCCGGGTCGGTGTGTTCCTCGCCTACGCCACCCACCGGGGAGGGGCGTTGATCGACCGCCGGCTCTACCTGCCCGAGCACTCGTGGTGCACCGACCCCGAGCGTCGTCGGGCTGCCGGGATACCCGACGAGGTGGACTTCGCCACCAAACTCCGCCTGGTCGGCGAGATGATCGCCGCCGCGCTCGACGGCGGCATCACCGCCTCCTGGGTGACCGGCGACGAGGCCCGCGGCCAAGACCCGCAGCTGCGAACAGCCCTGGAGAAACGCGGCATCGGCTACGTCATGGCGGTCACCCGCTCGACCCGGGTCCGCATCAACCACGGCCGCACTCCCGTCCGCGCGGACACCACCACCGGCCGCCTGCCCGCCACGGCCTGGCACCGTCACCAGCCGTTCGAGCCAGACGAACGTATGGCCGGAAGCGGCATCAGCTCAGCCCGAGCGCCTCCAACCTCGGAACCGGACTCACCGCAGGCGTCACACTTGCCAGCACAAGGCAGACGAGCACCGCGAATGGAGCAACAGGGTAGACAGAACGCATAACGGCCCCTCACAGTCAGCACATAGTCGAGCAGATGCCGCTCCGACCGGATCGACACCCCACTGCGGAGGTCGGGCGCACAGGTGCACAGACATCGGGCGATCACCGCGATACCCCGGCGGCTTTACCCCGACTCTGGGCCTCACGGGTGGGTCTCAGCGACCGCTTGAGCCGTGCTGACCGAGGAGGACGTATGCGAGGCAAAGGAAGGGCCGCGGAGACAGCGGACTCCGGCTACCCGCGGCGAGTGTTGACGTGGCTGATAGCGGCGGTGGCGCTGCTGGCCGGCCTGATGGCGACAAGCTCATCCGCCATGGCAGCCGACCTGCCGTACGGGCCGTACACCTGCGCCGCGGGCTACGTGTGGCGGGACGCGTACCCGGGCGACCAAGTCTGCGTGACGCCGGCGATCCGCACCCAGACCGCGACGGAAAACGCGCTGGGCCCCTCACGCCGCGAGCCGAACGGCGGCATTTACGGCCCGGACACCTGCAAGCAGGGCTTCGTCTGGCGCGCAACGCGGCCCTCGGATCACGTGTGCGTGCCGCCGGACAGTCGCGACCAGGCCAGCAGCGACAACGCCAACGCCGCCTTGCGGCTGGCTGATCCGGGTGCGACGCCGCGCGGTGGGGTGTCCGTCACCACCACGTTGTCTCCGACCGGCGGTCGCCTGTTCGCCACCGGCAGTGGGCTCACGCCCTACGGCACGGTGCGGTTCTACAGTGCCGGGACCAGTGGGCCGGTCTCGCTGGGCCGACTGACGGCCGACGCCGCCGGCAACCTGCCGGGATGGCAACAGGTTGTGGACCTCCATTGCGACAGCGGACCGTATCCAGCCACCATCGTGGTCCTTGACCAAGGTACAGGCCTCGTCACCACCGCCGGCACCACCGAAGCATTCCACCCCTGCTTCTGAGTCGGCACGCCGCACAGGATCGGCGGGCAGCAGGCCCCTTATCGGCAAAGCTGTCGTAGCAGGCAGGTGTTTGTTGCTGAAGAGCGTGACGTGGGTAGTCAACTCCGCCAGCACTGCGCGGGCCTGGAAGAACGGCTCCAGGTCCACGCCTCCGCGATCAGCCTTCATGTACGCGTCTTGGGCCCGTCAGTGCAGAGGGACGTCTCAGTGCAGTGCAGCAATTCCTCTGCGGACCGTCGTCACTGCCTCGCGAAGGAGTCGAAGCTCGTGCACCCGCCGGTCCGCCTCGATGGGGAAATGGCTGTGGGTGCGTTGAAGGGCGATCACGGCGGCGTCGGCCAGGTGGCCGCCGACGTGCGCGAGCAGGTCGGAGCGCAGGCTGCGGATCAGTGCCGAGGGCTCTCGTGCGCCCAGGCTGCGGCACGTTCGGCTAGGGGGTAGAAGACGCCCCTGCGCGGCGGGCCTCGATGACGCCGTCGGTGTGCATCAGCACATCCCTCGGCTCCAGGGTGAAGGTATCGACATGGTAGTCGGGGGGAGAGATCTCATGGTGATCAAACACCTGGTAGGGGAGCCCCTCCCACGAGCTGAATGACTCCACGACGATCAGTGGCGAGCAGTCAGCGACGCTTACGACCGCCCGGCTGCTGCTGTCTCTGCAGACGACCGTCCGCTCATCGTTGGATCGGCAAAAGAACTGGTCGAATGCCTTGCCCGTGTCACGCTGGTGGCCGTAGGCCGCCTGGTTCCTGATGGCGATGGGTACACCAAGCTACTTCCTTTCCACAACCCTTGAGGCAGCGTCGAGGTCTTTGCTCTTCCAGCAGAGGCACATAGAGATCATCACCACCACCGGCACCCCCGCCGGGTGCCGACATCCACCTCAGCGCCCAAGCCGCCCGCCGCCTATGCCACTTCGTGCGCATCCCACCCGCGCACGTGGCCGTCGGGACGCGGTCCTGTTCCCTGTCGGAGCAGCGTCAGCCCGGACAGTTCCGCGGTGGCTGCCACAAGCAGGTCGACAGGGCCGGCGGAGCGGTGCTTGCCGGCGTCGGTGAACAGTTGCTGCACGCGACGGGCGCGCGCAGGCGTTGTCCGGCGTGGGAACCAGCGGCGATCCGCAACTCGCCGCGGTCGATACGCCCCGCCCGACCAGCCCTGAGCGGATCAGGCCAACCGACCCGGTTCCGGCCGCCGCTCGCCTTGCTGTCCGCGCCCCGACCAACTTCTGCACATTACGGCATGTTCACGCCATGTTGCGTACCGTATTATCCGTACGACGATTGGACGGGGTGTGCCGGTGGACGGGCTGCTGTCCGGGCCGACGGCCGAGGTACGGGGGATGGGGCGATCGCCACCGTAGCCGTCGTCGGGGATGTACCTGCGCCGCGCTCACTGCCGGACCACAGCGGGAAGGGGCCCCACTCGGCGGTCTGGGCCGCTCGCCCTCGTGAGGGGGATGACACGGTGCTGGTAACGGAGTTCCGGACGCTGGACCTGCCGATAGCCGAGAGGTTCGCTTCCTGGCACGACATGACGGTCAGCGCACTGATACCCAGCGCGGTCCACACCGACCATGAGGGGGACTTCCAGGCGAGTGCGCGGGTGCTGAATTTGAGTGGCGTTCAGGTGTCTGCGCTGACCTACCCGTCGCTGGAGACACGTCGGACAGCAAGGATGATCCGGCGCTCTGATCCCGAATCCATGCAGCTGATGCTGACTCTGCGCGGCGGCCATCGGATCCTCCAAGGCGGCCAGGACACCACCATCGGCTCCCGTGAGATGCTGCTCTTCGACACCTCGCACCCCTGGCACGGCTGGGCGAGCGCGGACCGTGACGCGGTGGAGGGGGTGTTGGTGCAATTCCCCCGGGCGCTGCTGCCGATCCCGGCGAACAAGGTCAAACGGCTCACCGGGATGCGTCTGTGCGGGCGTGAAGGGGTGGGCGCCCTGCTGTCCGCCTACCTCACGCAGCTCAGCACGGGCGCCGCCTCGTACACCACGGCGGACAGCCCCCGACTGGCCACCCTCACCCTCGACGTGCTCACCGCCTTCCTCGCTCACCACCTCGACGCCACCACGTCAACGCCGCCCCAAAACCGCCATCGCTCCCTGCTGATGGAGATCCACGCCTTCATCCAGCAGCACCTGGACGACCCGGACCTGTCCCCGGGCACGATCGCCGCCGCCCACCACATCTCCCTGCGCTCCCTGCACCGCCTCTTCCACAACCATGCCCACGGCGCCACGGTCGCCTCCTGCATCCGCCGGCAGCGCCTCGCACGCGCGCGACGCGACCTGGGCGACCCTCGCCTGGCCACACGACCTGTCCACGCGATCGCCGCCCGCTGGGGCTTCCTCCGCCCTGCCGACTTCACCCGGGCCTTCCGCACCATCTACGGCTCCACCCCCACCGAATACCGCCAGGGAATCTTGCGCGCAGGTGATGGCGTCCCTCGCTAAGCGTTTGGCACGCACTGCTATCCACATGCCGGCAGCACCCGGGAATGATCGGGCAAGAAGAGATGCGCCGTGCATGGTGCACATCCATGACGCCGCGCCGTTTCCCATCTCGTCCAGGAGGACACCATGCGCACACGCACGCTGCTCGCACGATCCGCGGTGACCATGCTCTTCGCCTCCGCGGCCATCATCGGCATGACCTCCCCCGCCAGCGCCGCCACCTGCTCGGGCTCGTCCTGCGACGGCAAGGACCCCGGCGCCTATTGCCAGTCCGACGCGAGAACCGTGCAGAGCCTGAAGCTGGGCCAAGCACTGCTCGAGCTGCGGTACAGCTCCTCGTGCCGCGCTGCGTGGGCCCGGATCAGCAATGCGTCGTTCGACACCCGTAGTCAGTTCACGCCTTACGCGACCGTCCACCGCAACAGCGACGGCCGCCAGTACAGCTGCTCGGTGAGCACCACCGGTTCGTCCTGTTACACCTTGATGGTCAACGACGCCAACGTCACTTCGTACGCGCGCGGGATGTGGGACAGCGGTGCGAACATCTACGAGGGACGCACCGGCTCCTACTAAGGCCCGCCTGCGGGGCGGCGGCGCCGGGTGCGCCGCACCAACCAGTTGCCACACTGCCTGCCGGGCGCGACGGCCTGGGAACACACCGGGCAGTGGCTGTCGGCGACAGGCTGGAGGGTGCGTCCGGCGCAGTCGGAGCACAAGCGTGCGGTGCCGGTGACGAGGCAGCGCACCACCGGGCAGTCGGGGGAACCTGCCGGATCGGGAAGACCTGCTGTCACAGGCCGGCCAGGGCGAGCTGCTGGCGCTGCTGGGCGGCTGCCTGGATATCGGCGGCGCGTCCGAGGCGGTCGGTGATGTCGCTGGAGGCGGTGACCAGGATCGCCCGGTGCTCGTCCAGCATCTTCTTGGCCCAGGGCTGGGCATCGACGATCGCAACGCGTCGGTACGACCACCATCAGCACCTGCAAGAGCGTTGGCGGATACGCCTTGACCCCCTCACCGACGCCAACCCCCACATCCCCTCCGGCCCGGCCTCCCTCCACTCTGACCTGTCGGAACCTGATCACCTACCCCGAGACCCTGAGCCTCGCCGCAGCCCTCGACCGCCTGCCCCCGCACTCCCTGAAACGCGCGGAGCAGACCGCCTCCTCCACCACCTGGCCAGCCGCCTCCAACTGCCCCGCCTCGCACCCGCCGACCACGACCTGCTCTCGCAGCGCCTGCACACCCACTGAACCAGCGACCGTCGCGGGCTGTGCCAGGCATGGCGCCGGCCAGGCCGACTCCCACCGCCAGGCCGCCCACTGCTCCGCGTGCGCGAAGACGCCGAGCGGGTTAAGTCCAGGCCGAGGTGAGGTTGCTGTAACAGGCGCGGGTCCGGCCGCCGGGCAGGGTCATCGTCGGCAGGTGGGTCCACCGTGCGGCATTCGTTCTCAGAAGCTTGTCTGGCGGCAACATGTCAAAAAGAGGGCTTAAAGACGTCATTGTTACCCGCACCCGGCTCCGCCATGCTGGTCCGGCGTCCACTGCGCAGAACTCTCTGCGCGCGGCAGGGGAGGACCATTGAAGAGACGAAGGATGATCGCGCTCGCGGCGGCGAGCACCGCCGCGGCCGGGCTGTTCCTCGCCCCGGCACCCACGGCGTCCGCGGCGGCCACGTCGTGCTACGGCAGCGCCAAGACCATTAACGGCACCGACGACAACGGCCACTGGCCGCCCGGCGGTTCCACGTACACCACGTCCAACTGCAACGACATCAACGTCAAGATCACCCGGACGATCGACGTGCAGACCTGCTTCGCGCCCTCGAGCGGCGGCTACTACTGCAACGGCTGGCGCACGGTCTACGCCAACACCTGGGGGCTGGCCGCCACCGACGTCAAGGACGGCACCAGGTTCTGGCTGCTGTTCACCAGCACCGACGTCCACGGACTCGCCGCCTACTGACCCCCAAAAAGCCCAAAAGGGGCTCAAGCGCCGATCGCGTGCGCCGAACCCCCCGGTCAGGTGGTGGTGCGGCGAGCCGGGCTCGGCGCGGCCTGGCGGCCCGGCGCGGCCGGACCCGCCACCGCGGGGAACGCGTGACGTCGGCGCCGTCCGCGGCGGGAAGGTCCACACGGTGCTGCAGTCCGAGAGCGGCCCCGGCACGCCCCCTGCCGGGGCAGATGCTGGTGGTCCGGCGACTGCGGCCGCCACGGGTTCAAGGCCGGGCACGGGCTGCCAGCCGGGCGTGCCCGGCTGGTGCATGAGTGGCCAGAAGGCCTTCCGGTTCCGGTAGGGGAAGGCCGGCAGTCGGCCGTCCGCCGCCCAGGCGGTATACGGTTCGGGCGGTTGCCCGGGGGTGGGCCGGACGAGGGCACAGGCCAGCCAGGTGGGTGGTGTGCGCATCAGCCAGCCGGGCGAGGCGGCCTTCCGGAAGCGGTTCGCTGCGTGCCATGTCTCGTCCCGCTCCAGGGCATCCGCGACGCGCAGACTGCTCACTCGAGATGGAGACCGAACAACTCATCATCGAACCGCTCCACGGCCCCACCCGGACGGCCCCAGCCGGCCCCGGTTCGTGAAGGGACGACCCGAAGCGGCCCCGGCCCCCTGCGTTTGACCTTGCCCGTCCGCGGCGCCTCCTCGTGCCATCCTGGGGCCCAGGATCACGGGAAAACTCCACTGGAGCCGCGCAGCCACCGTTCAGCGTGAGAAAAGGTATGCGACCACCACCACAGAATTTGCCGGGTCGCGGTGTGGACGAGCGCGAGTTCGACGCCTTCTACACCGCGAGCGTCGGCCGGCTCGTCGGCCAGTTGTACGCGATGACAGGTGACCTGGCTGAGTCTCAGGACGTGGTGCAGGAGGCCTTCGCCCGGGCCTGGGAACGCTGGGCCGAGTTGGACCTGAACGGTGCCCCCGAAGCGTGGGTGCGCACGGTGGCCTGGCGGCTGGCGGTCAGCCGGTGGCGGCGGGCGCGCACCGCGCTGGCCTTCGCCCGGCGGCAGCGTCCGCCCGCCGCCGTACCGCCGCCCGAACCGCACCACGTGCTGCTGGTCCAGGCACTGCGGCAGATCCCCGAGGCGCAGCGGCGGGCCGTGGTGCTGCATCATCTGTGTGATCTGCCGGTGGAGCAGGTGGCTGCCGAGACCGGTTGCCCCGTCGGCACGGTCAAGGCGCACCTGAGCCGCGGACGGGCGGCGCTGGCACGCCTGCTGGCCGATACGGAGCTCGATCTGCGGACGACCCGGCTGCCGGAGGTGAGGCATGGCTGACGAGACTGAACTGGAGCGGTGTCTGGAGCGGAACCTGGCCGGGCTCGCCGAGTCGGGCCGGCAGCAGGTGGTGCCGCTCGCCGCGCACCGGGTGCGGGCCCGTGGTGAGCAGCGCGTGCGCCGCCGGCGGGCGGCCGTGGCGTTCGGCGGCGCGCTGCTGGCCGCCGCTCTGGTGGTGGGCGGTCTGTCGATGTTCCGAGCCGGCCGGGTGCCGGAGCCGGCCGCGATCGTGCCGGCGCCGACCGTTTCAGGCTTCGTGCCGCCGTCGCCCGCACCGGGCGAGGAGTACGCCAGTGAACTGGGCTATGTGTACGGCGCGGTGGCGCAGGGCGACATGGTGCGGGTCACCGTCGAGCAGCTCCGTACCGTCCGGGGGACCGCGGTGCCCACGGGTGTGGTGCACACGCTGACCCTGCCGCTGGCGACGCTGGTGGAAGCACGGCGGCTGTCCGGCGGGTCCCCTGCGGACATGCGGCTGGAGCAGTTGGTGAGCCGGCTGGCTGCCGGGCCGCGGTGGATGTTCGCGATCGACTACGACAGCGAGGGCCGGGTGCAGTCCCTGCGGGAGACCGACTGAGGCCGCCGGGTGAGGCCGCCGCAGCATTCGCGGCATCGAGGTGCAACCCAGAGGCGGGCCAGGGCGTAGAGCTCATGTATCCCGACTGCATCTGATCCGATGGGACCTTGCCGTGCTCACTTCTCGCCGCCGAACCGGCGCCCTTCCTCTGGCCGCTCTCGCCATGACCGCTCTTGCCCTGACCGCATGCACCGGCAAGGGAGGCGAAGGACAGGCGGACTCCCCTGCCCCGGCAACACCGGTGACGGCTTCAGCGTCGGCGCCCGGACAAGCCGCCACGCCGACCCCGCCCACCGCGACGCACCCGGCTACTGCGACGACCCCGCCGGCCGCGCCCGGCGAGGGCACCGCCCCGGTCGGCACGACGCGCTGGGCCGGCACCAAGCAGTTCATGCAGATCCGCGAAGCCTGGACCGACGGCGGACGGACCTACCTGACAGTGCGCACAGCCCGGAAGGTCGCCGCCACCGGCCCGCACGAGGCCTGGGAGATCATCCCCGGTGAAGAGCCCTACACCACGGTGCTCATGGCCACCGACGCCCGGGTGCTGCTGTCGGTCCCGCTGGGCGACGACTCCGCCCCCTACCCCTACTCCCAGACCGAGTTCATCAACCGGCTGACGGCCACGCCGAGCTCGTCCCGCCCGGGGCTGGGGTACGACCTCAGCTTCGACACGAAGGGCCAGGTGACCAGGCTGCAGTCGCTGTACACCTCCTGAAAGGTGGCGTGGTGAAAAACGAGTGGAGCAGACGGCCGAACCCGCAGGCGACAAGGGCGGATTGAGGGGGCAAGCCGACCGTTCTCCGGAATGTGGACAGAGGCCACCCCGTGCGCGGCAGGAGCGGCCCGTATCCGGTGTCGAGCCGGACTCTAGGTCGCCCCTTCAGACTGCCCCCGCTTCCGGGAAGAAACGGAACGGGCGGCGTGAAGCCGCAGGCTGCGACCACACGGGAGGGTTCTCTTGCAGTTCCGGATCTTGGGCACGCTGGCAGTCGGCATCGGTGGCGCGTTCCACGCCGTTCCGGGGCTCCGGCAGCGCTGTCTGCTGGCGAGCCTGCTCATCCAGGCTCCCGCGGTGGTGCACGTCTCGACGTTGTACAGCGAGCTGTGGGGCGAGGATCCCCCAGCCACCGTCGAGAACGCGCTCCAGGCGCATGTGTCGCGACTGCAACGCACACTGGTTCAGTTGGCGGGCGACCCGGCGGCGGACGTGCTGCGCGCCCGGGGCTCCGGATACAGCCTGGACGTGGCACCGGAGGACATCGACCTCAACCAATTCCGCGGATACATCCGCCAATCCCACCAGGCGATGGAGGCCGAGGAGCTGCCCTCCGCCCTGGAGCTGCTGGACCGGGCGTTCGGGTTGTGGCGAGGGGCTCCGCTGGGTGACGCCGCCGGACCGCTGTGCCAGAGCGCGGCCGCGGAGTGGGAGGAGGAGTACCTTTCAGCGCGGGAGGACGCCTTCTGGCTGCGCATCCGCGCGGGAGAGCCGATGAGGGTGGTCGGGGAGCTGAAACGGATGAGCATCGCCCACCCGTGGCGAGAGCGGATCACCGAGCTGCTCATGGTGGCGCTCTATCAGAGCGGGCGCCAGGCCGAGGCGATCGGTGTCTACAACGCGGCCCGGCTGCGGCTGGTCGACGAGCTGGGCATGGAGCCGTCGCCGAAGCTGCGCCAGCTCTTCCAGCAGATGCTCAACCAGGACCCGGGACTGCACGGCTCCACTGCTCTGCTGCGCCAGATCGCCTGACCGGCCTCGGACGACGAGGGTGCGGGCCTGCCCGGAAGTGGCCGGCAGGCCCGCGCTGGTGGCGCGTCGGGCGAGGGCCCGCGCGGGGGCTACTCGGTGCCGCCCCCGGGCAGAAGCCGGCGGAAGCCGGTGTATGCGGCCAGCGCCTCCGGCAGCACCACCGAGCCGTTCGCCTGCTGCCCCTGCTCCAGCAGCGCGGCGACGGTCCGCCCGATCGGCAGGCCGGAACCGTTGAGCGTCGCCGCGGTCTTCCGGGCACCGCCCGTCCGGTAGCGGATGGCGGCCCGGCGGCCCTGGAAGGTGCCGCAGTCCGACACCGAGGAGATCTCGCGGTAGCTGTCGCTGCCGGGCAGCCACACCTCGACGTCGTACGTCCTCCGCGCGGAGAACCCGATGTCGCCGGCCGGCAACAACACCACCCGGTACGACAACTCCAGTCTTTTCAGGCACTCTTCGACATGACCGAGCATCAGCTCCAGCTGCTCCGCAGCGTCCTCGTCCCGGCAGACCCGGACCAGCTCCACCTTCTCGAACTGGTGCAGCCGCAGGATGCCGCGGGTGTCACGGCCGTAGGACCCCGCCTCGGCCCGGTAGCACGGGAGCAGGCAACTCGGCTCTCACCTGTCCAGCTTCACCGGGTGGGACTCGGCGACCAGCATCTCCACGAACTCCTCCTTGCGGCGCAGCAGTTCCTCGCGGAAGAGGGTGCCGAGCCGCAGGCGCCGTTCCAGGGGGACCGCCGCCCAGCCGGGGGCGGCCGCGGCAGCCGCTTCGGTGGCGAGGTCGATGGCTGCGTCGTCGGCGATCGCGCACCGGCCGACGACGTAGGGGTGCTGCGCGGCGGACGAGTCCGCGTCCTTTTCGAGGGTGCGCTTGAGGCTGACGCTGGTGAAGACATCCTCGAGGAGCGATTTGGCGCTCACGGTGTAAACCCAGCCATCGCCCTCGATGTCTTTCCCCGCGATAAACAGCCCATAACTGTGGAACTTTTTCCCGGGTTTCATCTTGCGGACCCTTCGGAAACACAATCAATCTGATGACGGGCGAAATCTGATGCGATGATTGCAGTCCCCTCTGACCGGGCACTGACGCGGTGCTGATCCGGGCTCGGCAACCGGCTGAGCGCACCCGTCCATTACCCTCCGCCCGGGCCGGTCGGCGCGGTCGGGCGGGCACGGTGATTACCTGGTAGGTAATTGACCCCACTGATCTCCGGACGACACGCTGGATAAGCACTCGGACAGGTATCTGCCCGGCCGCGGGCGCCGGGTGAACACCCCATGTGATCGATCAGGAGTACGAAGGATGACCACCGAGGCCAACCGCAGCGCCTCCGCGCCGTCACCGCCCATGCCGACGGGCGGGAGCCCGGCCGCGCCGCATCGGCTGATCCTGCCGACCGTGCTGGCCGGCGTCTTCATCACCACGCTCGACTTCTTTATCGTCAACGTCACCATTCCCTCTTTGCAGACCGACCTGAGCGCGAGTGCCGCCGCCATCGAATGGGTGGTCGCCGGGTTCGGTCTGGCCTACGGCGTGGGGCTGATCACCGGCGGACGGTTGGGCGACCTGTACGGGCGCCGCAAGATGTTCCTGCTGGGCCTGGGTCTGTTCACCATCGCCTCGCTGCTGTGCGGCGTCGCCCAGTCCGGCGGCTTCCTGGTCTCCTCCCGGGTGCTCCAGGGACTTGCCGCGGCGATGCTCGCGCCCCAGGTGCTGGCCCTTCTGGGCACGATCTTCACCGGGGCCGCGCGCCTGAAGGTGTTCGCGGGCTACGGTCTGGCCATGGGGCTCGCAGCCGTGTTCGGCCAGCTCATCGGCGGTCTGTTGATCGAGGCCGACATCGCCGGCTGGGGCTGGCGCTCCTGCTTCCTGGTGAACCTGCCGATCTGCCTGCTCATCATGGGCCTGGCCTTGAAGGTGGTGCCCGAGTCACGGGCCGAGGGCCGGCCGAAGCTGGACTTCCTCGGCGTCGTCGTGATCACCCTCGCGCTGGTCGCCCTGGTGCTCCCGCTGATCGAAGCCCGCGAGGACGGCTGGCCGTTGTGGACCTGGTTGTCCTTCGGCGCTTTCGTCGTGTTGATGGCCGCGTTCGTGGCCGTCGAGCGGTCCATCTCCTCGAAGGGCGGCTCGCCGCTGGTGAACATCGCCATGTTCCGCGACCGCGCCTTCGTCGTCGGACTCGCCTGCCAACTGGTCTTCTGGATGGGCCAGGCGTCGTTCTTCCTGGTGCTCGCCCTGTACATGCAGGCCGGCCGCGGCCTGAGCGCACTGGAGGCGGGCCTGCTCTTCGCCGCCATCGGCGCCGGCTACATGTACACCTCGATGAACGCCACCAAGTTCGCCGCCAAGCTGGGCCGTCAGGTGCTTGCCGTCGGCGCGCTGCTGATGGTCGTGGGCCTGGTCGTCCTCGGCGTCACCGCTGCACAGCTGGGCTCGGACGGTCACACCGCGTGGCTCATCCCCGGCCTGGTGATCGACGGCGCCGGCATGGGCCTGGCGGTCACCCCGCTCGCCTCCACGGTGCTCGCCCGGGTCAACCCGCAGTACGCGGGCTCGGCCTCCGGCGTACTCACCACCGGCCTGCAGATCGGCAACTCGATCGGTGTCGCGGTGATCGGCGTGATCTTCTACAACGCGCTCGGCGAGCAGCCCGACTCCTCGGCCTTCGCCCATGCCTTCGACATGGGGATCGTCTTCCTCGTCGCCGTCGCCGCCGCCCTGGCCCTGCTGGTCCAGGCGCTGCCCCGCACGAACGCCGGCAAGTGATCCACCCCCATTGAACTCCCGGGGCGGCGAACCCCCGCGCCGCCCCGGGCCCCCTAGCGAGAGAGAGATTGCGCGTGAGAGCGAAGGTACTGCTGGAGCGTTACGTCGGCGTCTGGAACGAGCCCGATCCCGTCGTACGGCAGGCCCAGATCGCGGACCTGTGGACGCCGGACGGGCTGCACTTCACCCAGACCCGCCGCTTCCAGGGCACCGGAAGCCTGGTGGCCCGGGTGACCGAGGCGTACGACCAGTTCGTGAGCGGCCAGGGGTTGCGGTTCCGGGCGGGCGGTGCCCCGGTCGGGCACCACGACGCGCTGGCCTTCAACTGGGTGATGTCACCGGGCGGCAGCGACGCCGTGCTCGCCGTCGGATTCGACGTGGTGTTGCTGGACGGCGAGGGCCGGATCGTCGCGGACTACCAGTTCAACGAGCCTCCGGTGCCGAGCCCCGACCTCGACGCCCAGGCCGAACGGCACCTGGCCTCGGTCGCGGCCGGAAGCGAGCAGTTGCGCAAGGAGATCGCCGACCTCTACCTGCCCGGCGCCCGCCTCGTCGACGAGAGCGGCGTGCACGAGGGCGTGGATGGCATCGCCGCCGCGCTCACGGCCGACGGCGTACGTCACCCGGCGGGCAGCGCCTCGGCGCAGCACGACGCCTTCCGCTACCCGTGGCACACGGAGTCGGGCGAGGCGGGCGTGGACTTCCTGCTCCGCGACGAGCAGGGCCTGGTGCGCACGCACTACCGCTTCACCGGAGCGGGCCGGCGATCGGCGTGAGCTCCCCGGCCCGCGGCACCGGCCGGGTGCCGCGGGCCGGGTGACCGCGGGTCGCGGGCGGGGCCCGGCTGTGCACCGTGCGTGGCCCACTTCCGCGGTTGTGTCCGACGCCGGGGATGATGCAGGGTGATGGGATGACCGAGGTGCAGGAAAGCCGCAAGTGTCCCGCCCGGTAGGCGAATTGATGCGTCGATGGCGGGAGCAGCGGGGTTACAGCCAGCTCGCCCTGGCCACCCGGGCCGAGATCTCCGCGCGTCACCTCAGCTTCCTGGAGACCGGTCGGTCCAAGCCCAGCCGGGACATGGTGCTGCGGCTGGGCCGGCACCTCGACCTGGCGCTGCGCGAGCAGAACCAGCTGCTGCTGGCGGCCGGCTACGCCCCCGCCTACACGGACTCTCCCCTGGACGTTGCCGAGATGCTTCCCGTGCGTGGTGCGCTCCATCAGATCCTGACGGGCCACGAACCATTTCCCGCCCTTGTCGTGGACCGCAACTGGAACATCGTGCTGAGCAATGCCGGCTTCCGGCTCTTCGCCAAGGATGCCGCGCCCGAGTTGCTGCAGCCTCCCGTCAACGCGCTCAGACTGGCCCTGCACCCCGAGGGCATGCAGCCGCGAATCATCAACTTCCCCGACTGGCGCGCCCAGTTGCTGACGCGCCTGCAGCGGCGAGTCGAGCTGACGGCCAACCCGGGCCTGGCCGAGCTGTACCAGGAGCTGCGCGCCTACCCGGGCGGCGGCGAGCCCAGCCGCCCGCCCCGTACCGACCACGCCGACCTCACCCTTCCGCTGCGGCTGCGGTACCAGAACATGGAACTGTCCCTGATCTGCACCATCGCCACCTTCGGCATGCCGCTCGACGTCACCGTCGCCGAACTGGCCGTCGAGGCGTTCCTGCCCGCGGACGGCCTCACCGGCGAGCTGCTCACCCGCCTGCACGCCGCCGCCCCCGCCGGGCCGGACCCGGCGGGGGCGGCGTAGAGCACCGCACGGCGCGGTCAGTCCGCCTCCCCGGGCGGCGGCACCACGTAGCTCGGCGGGGTGTCGAAGTACTGGTGGTCGGAGACGATGCGGCCGGCGTCGTCCAGCGTGAGGAAGTCGAAGCCGACGGCCTCCAGCGCGCCGGTGGGCGCCGACACCATCACCCAGTTGAACCGCAGCGTGTTGTGCTGGCCGCGCGCGTTGTTGCAGGAGCGGAAGGTGAAGCCTCCGGTGGCGTACGCGTCGTGGGCGTAGCCCACCTGGGCGGCGATGGCCTCGTGGCCACGGACGACGGCGACGGCGTTGGCGTAGACGCCGTCGGGCGCCCACAGCTCCTCGACGGCCTGCGACGGGCCTGCGGATCGGTCTCGCTGGGGTACGTGGGCCTAACGGTACGCCCGCCGCTCACGCCGGCTCCCAGATTCCCAGCCACAGTGGGTGCAACAGCAGCCCGGACAGTCCCATGTCGTGGTGGAGGGGCAGCCAGCCGCCGACACACGCGCGCTGTCCGGTGCCCAGCAGCACCGCCAGCTCCTCCTGGTTCGCCAGAAGGTTGCGGTGGGTGAGCCGGGCGCCGCGCGGCTCCCGCGTCGAGCCCGAGGTGTACTGGAGTACGGCGATCGCGTCCGGATCCCCCGCGGGAGGCCGCCAGTCCGCCGCGGACGGCAGCGCCGTGGAGTCGTCCAGAGCCAGGCAGGGCAGGTCGGCCCGGCCCACCGCCGACACCAGGCGGGAGACGTCCGCGGCCCACTCCCGGTCGGTGAGAAACAACGCCACCTGCGCGTCCTGCACGATGCTGAGAACCCTCTCGTCCGCGCTGCGCCGTCCTTCCGGCACTGGGCACGGCGTCGGAACAGCGTTGGCGTACAGGCAGCCGAAGAGCGACGCGATGAAGAGTTCGGGCCGCTGCTGGAGGACGGGCACCCGCTCCCCGCCCAGCCTGCGGTCCAGCAGCCACGCGGCCAGCCGCCGGGCGGCCTGGTCCAGCTCCCCGTAGCCGATCCGCCGGATGCGCATCCGCTCCCGGCCGCCCTCCTGGGCGGGCCAGTCGAGCAGCGAGTACGCCGCTGCGTCCGGCTCCCGCTCCGCCCTCTGGAGCAGGAGGTCGGGCAGGGTGCGTACGGTGTTCACTTGTTCATCCCCCATGGTCCGTCCGCCGAGCGAGTGGGGCTCAGCTTGTCCGGAGCGCCTCGAACCCCGCTCGAGCACGCCAGGGGGTGTCTCGTCGATCAGACAACTGTTGTTCTTGAGCTCGGAACTGCGCCTGGACCAACAGGGAAGCGGCCATGCCGGAGTCTCCTTGAAGGACCGGCGTTCCGCTTTTCCCACGGTCCGCCCCCGAGCTTTCCGGTGGTTCCGAGGTCGAGGTGCGGGGTCACCGTCACCGAGGCGGCACCCTCCTCCGCCCGGACCCGCACATGGGGCACGTCGACCGGCGTACCGAACTCGGTGGTGTGGCGCCAGACCAGGCCTGCGGTGGCCGACTCGCCGGGGGCGAGCGTGACGGGCCGGGGCTGTTCGTCGGGCCCGGCGCCGGTGGTGATCTCGCCGCTGCCGTCGAGGATCTCGACGCCGTCGACGGGCTCGAGGTCGTCGTCCAGCAGTTCCAGCAGCGGGTAGACCTCGACGGAGTAGGCACGCGTCCCGCAGTTGTCGAGGTGGAGGCGGAAAGGTGCGGCTCCCCGACGCGTCGCAGCCGTCCGGCCCACCGTGGCCCGGCCAGGAACACCGGGGAACCCCGCCCGCCCCCTACGCACGGCTGCGGAGCAGGGGACGAGCCTTCGGAGCCGGGCTGCCGTGAGGGCCGCATCGCGCCGAAGCCGATGCGGCCCACCGCCGCGTCAACCCGGGGACCGGGTCAGCAGTACAGGTTGGCGCCCGCCGACACGCCCAGGATCTGCGTGAACTGCTGGTACGTGGTCACACGGCTCTGCACCTGGGCGGGGTTCCTGCCGTCGCACTCGAGGGAACCGTTGATGGAACGGATCGTCTGGCCGAAGCCCGCGCCGTTGACCATGGCGTTGTGCGGGGTCATGGTGCCGGGGCCGGACTGGGTGTTCCAGTACCAGAGGCCCGTCTTCCACGCCACGGAGGCGTCGGTCTGCACCAGCGACGGGTTGTTGAGCAGGTCGATGCCGAGCGCATCACCTGCGGCCTTGTAGTTGAAGTTCCAGCTGAGCTGGATGGGACCGCGCCCGTAATAGGCCGACTGGCCGGCCGGGCAGCCGTACGGCTGGCTCCAGTCGCAGTAGTGCGGATAGTTGGCGGTGTTCTGCTCGACGACGTGAACCAGTCCGCCCGTCTCGTGGCTGACGTTGGCGAGGAAAGCGGCTGCCTCCTGCTTCTTGGTCTCGTCGCCGCCGGTGGTGGCGAAGCCGGGGTAGGCACTGAGCGCGGCGACAAGACCGCTGTAGGTGTAGAAGCCGTTGCGGTTCGGGAACATCTGGTTGAACTGGGCCTCGGAGACGACGAAGTTGCCGACGGGCGTGCCGCTGTCGCAGTTGTACGGTTCCCAGTACCAGGTGCTGATGACCGGGTCGTAGCCCGGGTTGTCGTGCTCAGCGATGTACGCCTTGCCGTCCGTGTAGCGGACGATGTCACCGGTGACGTACGCCTTGCCGGCCACCCAGCTCGGATAGCTCGAACAGGTGGCGGCGGACGCGCTGCTGGTCGGCACCAGCACGGGTACGGCGGCGGAGAGGGCGAGCGCGGCCACGACAGCGGAGATACGACGCCTCGACACGGAATCAACTCCTTGACGGAGAACGGTCGTACCCGGCGCAGGCAGGACGGAGCGAGCCTTGTGCGCGTGCCGGCGGAACCGGACGGGCGCGGGGCCGACCGTGGTGGGGGGTGTGAGGCACACTCAATCGCATTGGTCTGTACCAGTCAAGGCGCAGACCGGTCGGCGACGAAAGTGTGGCGGGGCGGCAGGCACGTCCAACCGGGCTGAGACGGGGCCCTGTTGGGCAAAAGGCGGATGCGCCAACACCGCTTGATCGGCCGTCCCTTACGGTCCGGCATGAATGCGCTCACCTGTTGCGGTGGGGGACGCTCGTGCTCGCCCAGTCCTTCGGCAAGAGGACGGACGAAGCCCGCGCCCCCGACCATCGCCGCAGTGATCGGGTCTTCACGCGCAAGGCGCTGACGGCGCGCCGGGGCGGAAGGTGGTTCCTTCCGGCGCGCCGTCCTCGCCGGTGCTCTCGCGCAGGCCGTCAGCAGCCGATGGGGGTGGAACCCACGGCCACGTCGTCGAACCAGAGCCTGTCGTCACCCGTCCCATAGCTCTCCCAGCCCAGGCGCAGGGCGGTGGGCCGGGGCGGGGTGGTGCGGACAAGCCACTGCTGGTCGATGTCCTGGGTGGGGACGCCGTCCGCGTGCAGGCCCGGGATCTGCTCGTCGCCGAGCCAGGTGTCGAGCTTGGGCGCCGTCGTGTCGATCGCGAAGCGCAGGCACTGCCAGCTCCCGGTCGGCAGCGGCCTGCTCTGCGCCACGCCCGCCGGGCTCTGCGCGGGCAGGGTGGCGTCGTCGGTCTCCCGGTTCCACTGGAGGGCGCCGTTCTGGCCGCCGACGCGCAGCGCCCGGCCGCCCTGGGAGCTGTCGGGCAGGGAGACGAAGGTGACATGGGCCGCGGGGAGCGCGGTGGTGTGCCGCACCCACATGCGCACATACATCACCGGCCCCACCGACGACAGGTTCGCGGTGGAGGCGACGAAGGCGTGGTTGCAGTAGCCGGCCTTGCCGTCGATCCGCAGCGACCTGCCGCCGCTGTGCGCGACCGAGGTGTCGACGGCCACGGCTCCGGTGCCCTGGCAGTCGGGCGCGGCGAACTGCCAGGCGCCGGAGGGAGTGGTGCCGGTCTGGTCCTCGAAGCCCGAGCAGACCACGGCGCTGCCGCAATCGGCGGAGGGCGGCGGGGTCGTAGGAGGCGGGGTCGTAGGAGGCGCGGTCGTAGGAGGCGCGGTCGTAGGAGGCGGGGTGGTCGGCGGCGGGGTGGTGCCGGTTCCACCGCAGACCAGACCGTTGAGGGCGAAGTCGGTCGGGGCGGGGTTCGCCGAGCTCCAGGTGCCCTGGACACCGAACTCGGCGGAGCCGTCGGTGGCCAGCGAGCCGTTCCAGTCCGCGTTGACGGCGACGACGGCGACGCCGGTCTGGGTGACGGTCGCGTTCCACGCCGATGTCACCCGCTGGCCGTCGGCGTGGGTCCAGGTCAGACGCCAGCCGTTGACCGCCGGGCCGAGATTGGTGACCTTGACCTGGGCCGTGTAGCCGCCGGCCCACTGGTTCACGGTGTAGTCGACCCGGCAGCCGGCCCCCGCGGCGCTGGTGGGTGTCGCGATGAATCCGAACACCAGCAGGGCGACGGACCCGGCGGCCGCGAGGGCCGCCGTCCAGGACCTGCGCAGTAATCGCAAGTGGGGGGTGCGCACGAATGCCTCCGAGGGAGAGGTGCGGGAAGGGTGGGAGCGCTCCCATTCATGACAGCGACCAGATCCGCACACTGTCAATGCACGGGACGGCCAAGGTGACCTCGGCGCACCGTCGCCCTGTGAAGCTGATCACCGCCGGCCCGATTTTGATTGAACCTTGAACTTTCAAGACGTAGTGTCGGTGCCGCAAGTCGATCCCCCGGGATCCACCGCCCATTGTGAGGAAATTCCCCCATGTCGCTCGCTCTTGACCCCGCTGCCCAGGACCTTCTTTTCCGTGAGGCCCGCACCGCGAACACCTTCACCGACGAACCGGTGTCCGAGGAGCAGGTCCAGGCGATCTACGACCTGGTCAAGTACGGCCCGACGTCCATGAACCAGTCGCCGCTGCGCATCACCCTGGTCCGCTCCGCCGAGGCCCGCGAGCGTCTCGTCCAGCACATGGCGGAGGGCAACCAGACGAAGACCGCCGCCGCCCCCCTGGTCGCGATCCTCTCCGCGGACAACGAGTTCCACGAGGAACTGCCCCACCTCTTCCCGCACTTCCCCCAGGCCAAGGACGCCGTCTTCGGCGACCGCGGGGTGCGGGAGAGCCAGGCCGCCCTCAACGCCGGCCTCCAGGCCGCGTACTTCATCATCGGCATCCGGGCCGCGGGACTCGCCGCCGGTCCAATGACCGGCCTGGACTTCGAGGGCGTCCGCAAGGAATTCCTGGACGACGACCACACCCCGCTGATGGTCGTCAACATCGGCAAGCCGGGCGAGAACGCCTGGTACCCGCGCTCCCCCCGCCTGGAGTTCGACCAGGTCGTCACCACGGTCTGAGCCGGCTCGGCGACGGGGATCCGGACCGAGTTCTGCCCCTGTTCCCCCGTAGGCGTCTTGCGGCAGCCGGCGCGACGCCGGCCAGGCTCGCCCACCGTGACGCCGCCGCCTACGGGGACCGGCCCTTCGACCGCTTGGCCCCGAAGACCGCCGGCCTCGGCGGCGACATGGGCGATCAGCCGGATGCGGCGGCGTTCGACGAGTCTTCGTCGTCCCTCAATGGTCAAAGTGGGCGTTCGCGTGCGTCACTGGAGCACCTCGGTGCTTCGGCCGGCCGCGATCACCGTGCGGAGGGGGAATGCGATGAGCAGCGCGACAGCGACCAGGACTCCGCTCGACCACAGCGGCCCGAGGTTCCCGACTCCGGTGCCGAGCGTGGACGCGGCGATGAGCGGTCCGACGGCAGCGCCGACGTTGACTGCCGCGGTCGCGTACGAGCCGGCCATGGTGGGAGCTCCCGCGGCCTCGTAGAGGACCCGCGCGATCAGGGTGCTGCCCAGCGCGAAGGACAGGGCGCCCTGGACGAACACGAGGGCGAGCAGAGCGACCGGTTTGCCGGCCAGCACGGCCAGGGCCGGCCAGCCGATGAGCAGCAGCGGACCGCCGACTGCGATGACCCGGCCGGGGTGCTGGTCGGACAGTCGGCCGGCGACGGTGACTCCGGCGAAGGAACCGGCGCCGAAGAGCACCAGGACGACAGGGACCCACAGCTCACTCAGCCCGGCGGTGTCGGTCACGACGGGGGCGAGGAAGGTGAAGCCGGCGAAAGTCGCCGCGTTCACCAGCGCACCGAGCAGCATCACCAGGATCAGCCTCGGCCTTGCGAGCTGGGCGAGCTCCGCTCGCAAGGCTCGCCCGCCGGCCGCCTCCTCCTTCGCACGTCCCGCTGGGATCCCCTTCAGAATGCCGAGAGCCGCGGGCAGGCAGAGAGCCGCGACAGCCCAGAATGTGGCCCGCCAGCCGAGCAACGTGCCGAGCGCCGACCCACCGGGGACACCGGCGATCATGGCCCCCGTCGTGCCCGACAGCAGCACGGCCAGCGCACGTCCCTTCTTGCCGGGTGGGACCAGCGTGGCGGCAGCCGTCAGAGCGACGGCAAGGAACCCCGCATTCGCGAGCGCGGCGACGATCCGGCTGGCGAACAGGACCGGGAAGCTCGCAGTGCCGGCACCCACGGCGTGAGCTGCCGCGAAAACGAGGATGAACCCGAGAAGACTGGAGCGCCCGCGCCAGTTGCGGGCAAGTGCGGCCACGATGGGGGCGCCGACGATCATGCCGATCGCGAAGGCCGAGGTGAGCACGCCTGCCGTCCCGACCGTGACATCGAGATCCGACGCGATGTCCGGCAAGAGGCCGGCGAGCATGAATTCCGAGGTGCCCATGGCGAAGACCGCCATGGCAAGCAGATACAGCGGGAAAGGCATCGAGTGGCTCCGAGGTGAGGAGAAGCACGAGACGGTCATCTCGTCACCGCGGCCAGCCCCGAGGCCGCACTCGTCCCACCCCAGGATGGGCGCGACGACAGTGCTACGGGCTCAGTGGTTCAGGGGGCTGACGGCGTGACCGAAAGCCCCCACCTTGTCCGACTCAGGACTCGACATGGCCCGCACGCTACCCGACCGATGCCCGTCGAGGCACCTCGGTTCACCAGCATTGACCTGTGGCCCTCCCTGCCTGCTCAACGATGACGACGAGGACTTCGTCACCCGGACGACCACCACCCGCCCCACCAGCCTCGGCCAGCCGTTCACCCACTGGTCGATCCGCAGTTCACCCTGGCCAACTCCCACCACCGCGGCCACCTCGCGCAAACCCGACCCCCGCACCGCTACCCGCGCCGGCGCAAGGCCGACGCCCGCCACCCCGACGTGCCGGCTGCCCGGCGCATCAAAAGGGCAGACCCCGCAGATCCACACTGATGGTTGGATGAGGCAGACCGGCCAGGTCGTAGATCATGGCGGTCAGTGGCGAGGTCCGCGCGCCGTCGGGCTGCTGGACGGTGACGGGCACGGAGATCCGGCTCCATCCCAGCTGCGTGTGGAGCGGGACCAGCTCCGGGCGGCAGAGCAGAATCACCGTCTCGGCGCCGGCCGCTCGTGCGTGTTCGACCGCCACGCTGATCACCGTCCGGGCGATGCCCCGGCCCCGACAGGCGGGGTGCACCAGGACACCACCCAACCCCGCGGCGCGGCGCGGCAATCCGTCAAAGGCCATGTCCCGCAGCAGCCATCCCGCGGAAGCCACCAGCCGTCCTTGGGCGACAGCGGTGAGGGTGTGCTGCTTGTCAGCCCACACCAGGCCGAGCCCCTTCACCCCGAAGGGGTCGGGCAGGCCATCGCGGAGTGCGGCTTCGTCTTCCGGAGAACCGGGGCCCGGCTCATGGAGCAGCCGGAGGTCCGCACAACCGTCGTCCCCCACATGCTCCGCGGCGGCCGCGGTGGCGGGGGCAAACCGGTAGCGCAGACAATGCAGGCCACTGGATTGCACCGTTCCGTCCGCCTGGGCGCCCAGGCGGCGGAGTACCGCGATCGAGACAGTATTGCCGGGCAGGACGAACGCGAAAACGGCGGGAAGCGCGAGGCGGCGAAACGCCAGGTCCAGGCACGCACGGCCGGCCTCGCCGGCGATCCCACGGCCTTGGGCCCGTGGGTGCACGGCGAAACCGAGGTCGACCCCGTACTGGGCCCGATTACGCAGTCCCACCCGGCCGAGAAACGCGTGCGTTGCGGCATCCCGGACCGCAAAGTCGCCGTAGCCGTGCCTGGCCCAGTGGGCGACGTGGTCGTCGCACATGGCCTCGGCCGCGGACCGACTGTCCGCCCGGCCGGTCGCCAGCCACCGCATGACGCTGTCCTGACTGACCACAGCCTCAAAGAGATCGTCGCGATCACCGTGGCGGATCGGCTCCATCACAAGCCTCTGGGTGCGCAGAACGGGTCCACCCGACCGGGTCACTCAGCAACTCCTCTCGACCAAGGGCTGAAGGAGCGTACCCGGCGACTCCTGAACCCGTCCGGTCACGGCACTGGTTGGCGGTGTGCGGGACCGTCTTGCCCGTGAACGGGAAAGGCAGGATGAGCGCGCCTTCGCCTGCGGGGCCTTTTCACCCCATCGCGGCCTGCGTTGAATCGTAGATCGGGAAAACCCGGTCCAGGCTCGTGATGGCGAAGATCTGCCGGATGTCCTGGTTGACGATGACCAGCCTCAGGGCGCCGGCGCGCGTACGGATCCGCTTGTGGATGCCGACGAGGAGCCCAAGGCCTGTCGAGTCCATGAATGTCGTTCCTGTCAGGTCGACGATGAGGCGGTGCCGGCCCGCCTGAATCCTTTTGCCCAAGTGTTCGCGGATGCGGGGCACGGTGTACACGTCGACCTCTCCGTGGATCTCGATGACGGTCCAGTCGTTCTCGTCGCGGTGACAGATGTGGAGTTCGGGATGCATGCCTCGCCTAACGGCAAAACCTTGGGGAGAGGTTGCGGGTAGTGCCTGACGCACGTCCGTTCTGCATATGCGCGAACGACTGGCCATGGCTTCACAGCAGGGGCTGCTCAGGCCACTACTGCAGTGCGTGGACCGCGGCTGAGAACACCGAAGGCATCCGGGACGCCGCCGGCACGATGAGGCGGGCGGTGCTGGGACGGCGGCTCGCGGCCAGCAGGGCCCCGGTGAGCAGCCGGTGCCGCCGAGTCAGCCGCACCCAGGCACGCTCATACTCGTCCGGTCGCCCGGCGGCCAGGCAGCGGACGGCGGCCCCGGACGTGGCCAGTGCGAGGGCGATGCCCTCGCCGGTGAGGGCGTCCAGGTAACCTGCGGCGTCGCCGACGAGCAGGACACGGCCGGCGGTTCTGCGCCGCACCCGCTGCCGCAGTGGTCCGGCTCCGCGCACCTCCGTCGCGACCGAGCCGCGCAGCGACGCGGTGAGGGCCGGGAAGCCGGCCAGATGCTCGTCGTAGCCGCGACGGTTGCGGCTGAGGACCGCGACGCCCACCATGTCGTCGTCGACCGGTGTCACATAGGCCTCGCCGTGCCGGGCCCAGTGGACCTCCACGAAGTCCGTCCATGGCTCGACGCGGTAGTGCCGGCGGAGTCCGTAGCGGCCGTGGGGGCGGCCCGGCATTTCCAGCCCCAGGCTGCGGCGCACCGGGGAGTGCAGGCCGTCGGCGGCGATCAGCCAACGGGCCGTGGTTCCGGCGGCGGTGACCGTGTCTGCGCTCTGGTGTACCTCGCCGACCTTGCCGGGCAGCATGCGCACGCCGAGGCTGAGCGCGCGCTGGTGCAGTGCGGAGTGCAGCGTTGTACGGCGGATTCCCAGCCCAGGCCGGCTGCGGAATGACGCTTCGGCGCGGGTGGTGCCCTCCACGTAGCGGATGCCGCGCAGTTCGCGGCCGGTGGCCTCGACGCCCAGTGTTCGCAGCGCGGCGACACCGCCGGGCATGACTCCTTCTCCGCAGGCCTTGTCCACGGGCGCGGTCCGGGGTTCGACGACGACGGCCTCCAGGCCGGCGAGCGCTGCGTGGATGGCCGCGGCCAGTCCGGCGGGTCCGCCGCCGGCGACCAGTACGTCGATCATGCCGACGCCGGCGTGGTCGCGGCGGCGAGCGCCCGGTTCTCGCAGCGGATGCGCACGGTGAGCAGGGCGGCGTTGAGT